>NZ_KV788521.1:0-215052 GCF_001807295.1 Corynebacterium sp. HMSC06C06 | reverse complement strand
CCGGAACACCGGTACCCAAAACCCGCATCTGACAACTCGGGGCACTTCACATCGAACGGCTGTTGGAACGATAAAGCAGCACACTACAAGACAAAAGTTCATGAAAATTTGGGTAAAAGTATTGCCATCTCTTGAATTCTTCAGTAATTTCCTCGACAAAACCAGATTGACAAGAGAATTAAGGAAATGAAGTTGAAGAATACATTCCAAAAAGTCTTTCCCGTTCTTGTTGTAGCCGCAACAATATTCGCTACCCCCACCGGAAGTTTTGCCCTGGAGACCACCCCAACAGTATCCGCCGCATCCCCAGCTGATAGCACGCAAGACAAAAACTTAGTTGGCAATCAAGCTTTAGCAATCCCTGCAAGCGAGGTATCAGAGTCAACAGATTTTAATACTGCGATGGCCACACTGTCTCACTACCTCGTATATCGGGCGGACGGACAACGCCATTTCGACACCGAAAAAGCCAAAGAAGAAAATGCGTCGCATTATTTACTCGTCGCAGGAGAAAACCTCAACCGCGTAGCCGACAATAACGAGGTCATGATATATAGCCTTGAAACGCGCGACATGCCTGGGTATGGAAACTGGTGCGGCCCAGGGCACAGTGGTCCGGGTGCCCCAATCAATACTCTCGACTCTCTCTGCCAAAAGCATGATAAATACTATGGTTCGCGAGGATACTTCGCTTGCTCATGCGACAGGGAGCTGGTTCAAGGAATTCGTAAAAACCGGGGCAAATTCAATGGAATCGGAGAAAACGCGATGGCCCTTGCTATTGCTACATATTTCAATTCCGCCCCGTGCAATCCATTAGCATAGTGGGTCCCCAACGGTCCAGGAAGGAGAAAGAAATGAACAGGCACAAAAGCAACAAGAGCCTAAAGTTAAGTAAACTTCTCTCAGCTTTACTCTCAACAACTGCGATTGCGTTCCCGTATCTTTTTCCTTCCATTTTTCCGGAAGGGACCATGCCGTATTATATCATTACCGTACCCATAGGTGTAGCAGCTGGAGTCCTTGCATACAAAAGCCAATCGTGGTTGCTTGTTGCATTTTCTATTCTTGCCGGATTATCCCCTCTACTGTTCGCTTGGATAATTTGGGTTGTTACCGGGATCATATATTTTGTCACGGGCGGTCGCTTCCCCAGCGCTGAATGGCTCTAAAGAATTCAGAGCCGCAGCACACCCTCGGCGAACAAAATATGCCTGAAATTTCCAGATCCCGCGCCCCCTACTGCGGTGCGGGCTTTCCGCAGCTTTAACCGTAAAGGTGTCAAAAGTGAACTGCTCCCCATAATCCGGACTGAAAAATCAGAAACCAGATTGTGGGGAGTTTTCTATGCATCCAGCAGCAAGTTGAGCCAGGCTCAGCGTGAACAAGCAGTGGAACTATTTGAGCAGGGCTATGGCGCTAGAGCGGTCTCTAATCCTCTCGTCTCATACGCTTCGCTAGGTCTATCCTCCCCGGACGCGGCTGCCCTACTTTCGCCCTCATCACCAAGCTCTGGCGAACAGCATATGTCATGTCAGCGCACCTAAGTTTTCCAACGATCATTTCACGGATAGTCGACCTGCGGTTTAGTGGAAGACCATGCCACCGTCGACGATGATGGTCTGGCCGGTGATGTAGTCAGAGTCAGGACCAGCGAGGAATCCGATGATCTTGGCGACGTCCTCGGATTCGGAGAGGCGCCCCAAGGAGATGTCCTTGGTGAACTGCTCCCAGCCCCACTCGGCGGGCTTGCCAGCGTTTTCTGCGAGCTCCTCGGCCAGTCCCTTCATGATCAGAGTACGCACGATGCCCGGCGCGATTCGGGCGGCGGCACGCGAGGGGGCATCGGCAGCGCTGACGGCGCATACGGAATGCTCGGATTCGGCGCAGCACACGCAACGTACGCGCAGATGAAGGTCCTCTTTCGAATCCCACAACGCCGCAGCAGGGGCGCCAGTATGATGAGAGAATGTCTGCTCTCACTTGCTCGGCACGGCTCGCCCAGGCCGCCGCTGCCTCATTCCTTGCCCTCGCGGCGCTCGCCCCGACTACGGCGTCCGCTCAAGAAGCTACACCGCTGCCTGCACTGTCCTCGACAAGCCTCACCGAGGTCATCGACTCCTATGCGGGCGCGTCCATGTTTATCAATATCAATGCCGGCTATCGGGTCATTCATCCCACGAGTCCCGCCGAGGAGCAGCTCATCCGCTGCATGGATTCGGTACCCAGCAGCTCGCGGGACCGCTGGAGCACGGCCGGCATGATGAGCAGTTATGCCGCGGGCTGGTGGTGCATTTTGAGCAACCCGCAGCTCTCTCTAGCGTTAGATAGGCACATCGCTCGCCCCATGAATTAGCAGCGCTTTCGCCGTCAGCGACCTCGTGTCGGCACCCTCCCGTAGCATGTGCGGTATGAGGACCGAGACACTCAATAACTTCGTAGACCCGCGGGTCGTCCAGCGCGGGGTTGCGCTGGCCACGCAGAATGCCGCGCGCATCGAGTCCGTCGAGGCTGCCCGAGGCGAGGGCGCCAAGGTGTCGGGCTATTGCACCGGGTCGCGTGGGGACGAGTACTTCGTCACGGTCGACTACACGCTGGGCACCGACGGGGTGGTCACGGCATTTAACTCGTGGTGCGCGTGCCCATATGGCGAGCGGTGCAAGCATGCGGTGGCGCTGGCGCTCAAGCACCACCTTGACTATCGCGAGATAGGCAAGCGCGAGCCGTTGGGCGCGTTCGGCGAGTTTGTTGACCACCTTGTGGAGCGCACGGACAGCTTTCGCGAAACACAGGAGGTGCTCAGCGAAGTACTGGGGTGGGAACGGCGCCGCCGGCCTGTACGACGCGAGCCGACGTGGCAGGAATTGTTAGAGGAATACCTGCCTGTGGAATCCGCAGAGTCCTCGGCCGCCACGCCAGTCGCGGTGGTCTTCGAGACCGACTTTAACGTTGTGGGGGATCATGCGGTGCTGCGCAACCTCAGCGTCACCGGCGGCCGACCGCGTAAAAACGGACGCGGGTGGGTGAGCTCTGACATGACGCTGGCTAAGCTGCAGAACGGCACCGGTCATCCCGTCGCAGAACGAGACCGCGACCGACTCATTGAAATTCTTTCCGAGGCTGGTTCTTACGACATTCATAGCCAGCCTCAGTCATTGCGGAGTCTCCGCAGTCCCAAGTTCTTTGCGCTTCTCGACGAAGCCCAGGAGCACGGCATCGAGCTCACCACGGCAGACGGAGGGCTCGTCATCCTCCATGAAGAGCCGCTCACCCCAACCGTGTACGTCACCGAGAATGATGAGGGGCTGCGCATGGACGCCGCGATCGTAGAGTCCGGCGACCATCCCCCACTCATTCTGGGATATGAGGCGCGCGGTGCGGCATGGTTCGATGATGACGGGTACCTGAACCTGGGACGCTTCCGGCACCGCGCACCAGCGGAATGGCAGCGCCTACGGGAAGCCCGCCGCCCCATCACGGTGCCGCCGGAGGGCCGCGCCGAATTCGAAGAGAAGTTCCTGCCGCGACTGCGTGCAACCGGGTGGAGCAGTCCGGACGAGTCGTTTGTGCCCACGCCACCGGCACCGCCCGTGGTGGGGGCGTTTGTCACGGCCACGGCCCACCTGTTGCGCGGGGCCGTCGAGTTCCGCTTCGCCTACTCCAACGGGCGCACGTACGCGCTGGGGACGGAAGCGGACCCGACGCGCAACGGGGAATCGGAAAGCGAGCTGCTGGCAGGCCTGGAAGGCTTCAACCTCACGGACCGCGAGATGATCGGCGCAGAACTCATGGAATTCCTGCATGAGACGCTGCCGCAGCTGGAAGCCGCGGATGTCGATGCACGGTTGTCGCCCGGCGCGCGGGAGCTCCTCGGGCTGGAGGCGGCCGAGTCCATCGATCTCCACGCGGGACTCAAGGGCCAGGACAAGGACTGGCTCGACTTGTCGATGGAAGTCCGTGTCGACGGGCAGGGCGTGCCGCTCGCGAAGGTCATCCGGGCGCTGCGTTCGCAGGCGCGCATCCTCATCGTGAACGGGCACTACGCACACCTCGACTCCCCGCAGTTCGATAAGTTCGCGCAGCTCCTCGAGGACGCGCAGGGGCTTTCCGATGCCCGCCGCAGCGCCGTCCGCGTGCCGAAGACGCGCGTGGACTGGTGGGACCAGCTGGGCGAGCTCGACGCGCTCCAGGTCGATGAGCGCGCGTGGCTCGACAAGGTCGTGGCAGCAGCGCACACGGAGCTGCCCTCGTTCGACGTGCCGGCTGCGTTGGACGCGACGCTGCGCCCGTACCAGGAAGACGGTTTCCGCTGGCTGGCAAGCCTGCGGCGGCGTGGATTCGGCGGCGTGTTGGCTGACGACATGGGCTTGGGCAAGACCATCCAGATTTTGTCGATGATCCTCGATTCTGGCGCCGGTCCCTGGTTGGTCGTGGCGCCGACGTCCGTGGTTTCCAACTGGAAGGCCGAGGCCGCGAAATTCGCGCCGTTACTGCGGGTGGCGGTGGTGGAAGCGACGGTGAAACGACGCCAGGATTCTCTGGCATCTCTGGCGGAGTCTGCGGATGTGCTCGTCACCTCGTATACGCTTCTGCGTCTCGAGGCATCCGAGTACCAGGCATTGGGCGTGGCGGGCGTGGTTCTCGACGAGGCACAGAACGTGAAGAACCCGACATCCAAGATCTACGCAGCGGTGCGCGACCTGCAGGCGCCGGTGCTCTACGCGGTGACGGGTACACCGATTGAGAACTCGCTCAAAGACGCATGGAGCCAATTCTCCCTCGCCGCGCCCGGTTTGTTGGGGAGCTTCCAGCAGTTCCGTGAACGTTTCGAAAAGCCCATCGCAGGCAACAACACAGAGCTGTCCAAGACGCGCATGGCGGAGCTGCGCCGCCGCGTCGAGCCGTTCCTGCTGCGTCGGCGCAAAGCTGACGTCGCGCTCGACCTGCCGCCCATCCAAGAGCAGGTCGTGCCGGTGGAGCTCGCGCCCGCGCACCGCAACCTGTACGACGTGCACCTCGCCCGCGAGCGCCAGCGCGTGCTTCACCTGCTCACCGAGGATCCCGAGTCCAACCGCGTCGAGGTGCTCGCCGCGCTCACCCGTCTGCGCCAGCTCGCGATTTCGCCGACGCTCGTGGAACCCGAGTCCGGTGCACCCAGCTCCAAGCTCGACGCGATGACGGGGCTCCTGCGCGACATCCTAGCCGAGGAACACCGCGTACTCATCTTCAGTCAGTTCACGAGCTACCTCGCGGAGATTCGTGCCCGCCTCGAGGCCGAGGGAGTCTCCTTCTCCTACCTCGACGGCGGCACGCGCGACCGCGACGCCGCGATCCGCGCGTTCACGGAAGGTAACACGCAGGTCTTCCTCATTAGCTTGAAGGCCGGCGGCGTGGGCCTCAACCTCACGCAGGCGGACTACGTCATCGTCGCGGACCCATGGTGGAATCCAGCAGCGGAGGCCCAGGCCATCGACCGCGCCCACCGCATTGGCCAGACGCAGCCCGTCACGGTCTATCGGCTGGTCTCCGCGAACACCATCGAGGACAAGGTCGTCGCCCTCCAGGACACCAAGCGCGCGCTGTCCAGCGCCTTCCTCGAGCCCACCGGTTCCGCGACCGGCGGGGCAGCGCTCGATGCAGCGGCGATTAGGGACCTGCTGGCCTAACGCAACGGGGCGCCGTCGAGGAAATCAGCGGCATGGAGATGTACTACCTCTCCAGTGTTCAGAGGCATTGCATCGAATGTGAGGAGAATGCAATGGCTGCCAGCGGGCAGGCCACGGAAGGAAGACAGCTCCCGATGCAGCGTCTTATCATCCAAGGCCGTGAGCGCGACCTGCACATAATAGCGTTCCTTATCCCGCGTCACCACGAAGTCGACTTCTCCCTGCGGCGCATTTCCAACTGCAACCGAGAATCCCCGCCGAAGCAGCTCGAGATAGACCATATTTTCCAGATCGTGCCCGGCATTCGACGAGTTCGCTCCAAGTAACACGTCACGCAGTCCTGGGTCGACAAAATAATACTTGGCACCGCCTTTGAGATGCGCTTTCCCACGGACATCAAAGCGGTCACAGCGATAGAGCATGTGCGCATCGACCAAAAGACCCAGGTACCGCTCCACCGTTGGTTGCGTCGTTTTTGCGCCCGCAGATGTCAGGTAATTGGCAATCTTGTGTGACGACAGCTGCGAGCCCACATTATCGAATACGAATCTCGCGACCCTCATGAACATGTCAGGATCTTTAATTGCACCTCGCAGTGCAATGTCACGCGCGAAAATAGAGTCGAAAATGGCGTTGTTGATCTCCCGTCGGATTTTCGGAGAGCCTGCTTGCGCCGCGGCTGGCAGCGTACCGCGCATCCATTCCGCATAACGAGCCGAAGGCTGAGAAGGAGCTTCCGGAGCGAACGAGGAGTACTCATGAAGCGAAAGAGGAAACATCTCCAGCTGTACATAACGCCCAGCTAGGTATGTAAGTCCCTCGCCCACGAACATGGAAGCATTCGAACCCGTCACCGTGATGGTGAGATTCTCGTGAAGCCGCAGCGAGTTAATAACCTGTGACCAATCGTCGAGCTCCTGAACCTCATCCACATGAAGATGCGTCGCCCCCGTTGCTGCAATTCGTGCCGTCATTTCCTCGTGAAACCGCTGGGCTTCACGAAGCCCCAGAGTGGAAAAATCCTCAAAGTTGACAGAAACGACCTTTTCAGCACCAACGTGTTGCTTATAAAGCTCCAGTAGAGACGACTTTCCCGAACGCCGCACACCACTTATTACTCTCACCATACCGTTAGCCGCCGGATCCGCGTCCCAATCCACCAATGTCTGCAGGTAGTCCTTGCGGGTGCGAAGTTCATGTGCGCGAGTCATGACTTAAAGTTTAGTTCAGATTTTCACCAATGGCACCAACAATTTAAAGTTAACTTTAGTTTTCTTCCCATTCCGGATGGAATTTAAAGTTAACTTTGGTAATGTTGCTATGCTGCCATTAGGAAAGAACCCCGCCACCGGCTACATTCGTTGCCATGCCTCTTACTTTCTCCCGCGCGGCTGCAGCCTGCGCTACTGTGCTCCTTGCTGCGTCGACCGCCGCCCCGGCGCTCGCGCAGTCCTCGAACTTCGCGCCTTCGGAAGTCCTGTCTGGACTCGCCCCGGGATTTGAGCCTTCGCAATTCCCGCAAGGCTCCTCAACGGTGCTGCCCAAGGTGGACGGTACAAATGTCCCGACCACGGATGGCTCGGGCGTGCGCTTGGTCGAGACCCGACACATCGAAAAGAACGTCTACCAAATCGACATCTACTCGCCGTCGATGGACCGCGTCATCACGAATTACTACTTGAAGCCTTCTGTTGACGGACCGCGCCCGACGGTCTACCTCATGCAGGGCTCCGAGGGTGGCGAGTTCGGCTCCACCTGGTACACCCAGACCAACTATGAGGACTTCTTTGCGGACAAGCCGGTCAACGTTGTCTCCGCCGTCGGTGGCCGGGGCTCCCAGTTCGCGGACTGGCGCCGCACGGACAAGGAATTCGGCATGAACAAGTGGGTGACGTACTACTCGCAGGAGCTTCCCTACGTCATGGAGCATGAGTTCCACGGCGACGGACGCTCCGCCATCGCGGGCTTGTCCATGTCGGGCTCGGCGGCGCTCAACATCGCGGCAAAGTCGAACGGTAAATTCTCCGCCGCTCTAGGTTTCTCGCCGTACCCGGCGCCGTCCTCCGTCATCGGCCGCGCGTTTAACACGGTCATGACCGCGCGCCTGGGCGGCGACCTCGTTAACGCTTTCGGCTGGCCGGATGACCCGGCGTGGGATGACAACGATCCGTCCGCGCACCCGGAGCGCCTGCGCGGCATCAAGGTGTGGGTGACCACCGGAAACGGCACGCCCATGACAAAGGATCCGTACGACGTCGACGACTTCCAGGAGATGCTCGCCGAGACAGTCTCGCGCCCCATGACGGATCAGTTCGTGGCCAAGGCCCGCGCCGCCGGCGTGGACATCACCTACGCACGCGAGAACTACGGCTCGCACTCTTATGAGTTCTTCGAGCATCAACTGCCGAAGGCGTGGTCGCAGGCCATCGCCCCGGCACTGGGACTTTAAATCGGGCTTCGCGGAAGTCGAACGATAGACTCGATCCCATGACAAAGAGCAACGTGGAATCCTTTGAACTCGACCACCGCCTGGTCAAGGCCCCGTACGTACGCGTGGCCAAACGCGAGCACCTCAGCGACGACGTGGAGATCATCAAGTATGACCTGCGTTTTTGCCAGCCCAACGAGGAGCACCTAGAGATGCCTACGGTGCACTCCATTGAGCACATGATGGCCAACTTTATGCGCGACTACACGGATAAGCTCATCGGCTTCGCACCGATGGGCTGCCAGACCGGCTTCTACGCCATTACGTACAACATGGAGCAGGACGAGCTGCTCAACGCACTCGAGCACGGTCTCAACGATATCCTCAACGCCACCGAGGTTCCGGCCGCCAACGAGCGCCAGTGCGGCTGGGGCGCCAGCCACTGTCTTGAGGGCGCACAGGCCGCTGCCCGCGAGTACCTCGCGCGCAAGGACGAGTGGCTCGAGGTTATGGCTTAACCTTTATCCGCGGGCCTTATGTACGGCCCTTATCCACGAAGCCTTCGTGCAGTTGCGTCAACCGCGCGCCCTGCACGGGCTTTCGGCTTAGTACCGCGTCAATGGCCTCGCACTCCTGCGCGCTCAGCGCAGTGACTGCGAGGTTTTCTTTGATCCGTGCGAGGTTCGTCGAACCGGCAATCGGCACCACGTCCTTGGCCAGCAACCAGCCCAGCGCTATCTCGGAGTCGTTGCGGCCGGGCACTGCTGCCGCCACTTCCTGCGCCAGCTGCTTGTTGGCCGCGAAGTTCGCAGAGTGCAAACGCGGCGAGGAAGAATCATCATCTGGCTCGCTGCGGCCTGCCAAAAGCCCCTTCGCCAGCGGTGAATAGGCCATAAACTCCGCGCCCAACTCGCGGGCTAGCGGGATGATTTCTTCTTCTACGTCGCGGCTAAAGATGGAGTATTCATACTCCAGATACTTCACCGGGCAGACCTTGTGCGCGCGACGAATGGTCTCCGGGCTTGCCTCGCACAGCCCGAAAGCGGCCACGTCACCTGCATCGATAAGTTCTTTTACTGTGCCCGCTACGTCCTCAATGGGCACGTCTTGGTCCACGCGGTGCTGCATATACACGTCCAAGCGCTCCCGTTTTAGCCGGCGTAACGAACCATGGGCGCTCGGGCGAATAACCTCCGGGCGCGAGTTCAAAGCGCCGGTGGGCTTTCCTTCCTTAATCTCCCATCCGAACTTGGTGAGGACGCGGGCGCGGTTGCCCAGGGCGTCGCCAAGCATTTCTTCGCCCGTGAAGGGCCCCTGGATTTCAGAGGTGTCGAAGAGCTCTACGCCTGCCTCCACTGCGCCACGCAGGACATCGACCATCTCGGCGCGACGCGGGGAATTGGGATAGGAGTGCGGAGTCATTGAGGTACAGCCAAGCGCGATCATGGACACCACCGTAGCTGCTTCCCTCGTGTGCGTGTACCTCCCTGTGTAAATAGCCCCCTTAAACCGGCCCGATTTCCTGCGCTAAATACACACAGAAGTACGGTGCCTAGAGCACAGCACTCACCACCGCGCGTTCTCGTAGCGGAAATAGTAATGCCACTTCCACGCTGGTGGCAGAAACTGCCCTCCCCCGCAGGCCACGGCGATAACCTGGTCGACGGCAACCTGCAGATGATGCTCAATCATCCCCGCCGTGAAATGCAGCGGCTTCCACCCGCGCTGCACCGCGTCGTTGAGCTTCTGGCGGTCCAGCTCGAAACGCTGGATGCGCTCACCTTTGTGGTACTCGTAACCATCTATCTCGATTGCGACCTTCTCCTTGGCCAGCACGATATCCCAGTAATACGGCCCGATGCGTTGGTTGTTGGCCACTGTGAGGCAGGCATCGGCAAAGGCTTGGGTGAGAAGACGCTCGTATTTGCTATCACTGCCGATGACGCTACGCTGCATAATCCGCCGCGTGCGCGCGGGAAAGCGCTGGAAATCCTCCCTAAAAAAGGCCAACCTTTGGTGGCCATCCTTGCCGTTGCAGAAACGCTCCAAGAACTCGATGGCTTTGTCTTCTTCCACAATCTCCAGCGCTTGCAGCGGATTGCATGCGTTTAGGCCGTTGACCATATATGGGCCCTTGGGTGTGGCGCGCCGCGTGGTGAAATACTCACAGGTACGAGCGTGACGTGCCGCCATGAGCTGCAGCGGAAACTCCAGCTTGCGCTCGGCATAAGCGGCCATGGCCGAGCCTCCATCCAGCACGGTGCCGGGATAGCGCTCGTTCAAAATCCCCGCGAGTTCGCGCGGGGTGGGTTGGCGCGGCAACGTCAGGCCCGGCGTGATGCGCACGGCTTTGCCCTTCGCCACGAGGCGATCGATAGTGCGCGAGGGTTTCCCCCGAATTGGTTGCAGCATCCTCTACTTCCCCCAAGTGTGCACGGCTCCCCCCAAGCATGCGGATACCTCTCAATGTAAATAGGCCCGTCAATTCGCGCAATTGGGAGGCCTATTTACACACAGCGGTACGTTCTAGATGGATACCCCAATCCAGACCGGCTCCGGCACGAGCTCCACGCCGAAGCGCTTGGCGACGCCCGCGCGGATCTCGCGGGCCAACGCCACCACATCGGCAGCCGTCGCGGTCCCGCGGTTGGTCAGCGCGAGAGTGTGCTTCGTGGACAAGGTAGCTGGACCAGCACCTGGATAGCCCTTGGCGAACCCGGCGCGCTCGATGAGCCAGGCGGCCGAGAGCTTTATTTCCTCGCCGTCCGAGCCTGCGAGGACGGCGTGGCGCGGCATGCGGTCTGCGTCCTCGGCGCCGCGTTCAGTGCGCACGATTTCCTGGATGCTATCGGCAACCGCAGAGTCCACGATGGGGTTGGTGAAGAAGGAGCCTGCGGACCAGGTGTCGTGGTCGGCGTCGTCAAGCACCATGCCCTTGGACCGACGCAGCGAAAGGACCTGCTCGCGGACCTCAGCCGCGGGCCGGCGCTCGCCTGGGGTCTGCGTGAGCTGGCCAAAGCGCAACGGCTTGGACAGGCCATCGGTGGTCAGCTGCAGCTCGATGGCCAGCACCACGCCGCGGCCGGTGAACTTCAGGTTGGAGTAGCGATACGCCAGCTCCAGCGCCGCGGCGGGCACCCAGGAGGCCTCGCCGGTCGCGCGATCGTAGAGGTAGACCTGCGTGAGGACGTCGGAGGTCTCGGCACCATACGCGCCCACGTTCTGGACGGGAACGGCACCGGCGTCGCCCGGAATGCCGGACAGGCACTCGATGCCGCCCAGGCCGCATTCCACGGTCATCGAAACGACGTCGTCCCAAGTAGCGCCTGCATCCGCGCGGACCAAACCGCTGGCCACGGAGACGTCGATGTCGTCGAAGTCGAGGCGCACCACAACCTGCTCAAGCTCGCCCTCTGCGACCACGAGGTTTGAGCCGCCCCCCACAACGAGGTACGGGACTTCCTCGAGCACGCGCAGCGCCGCCACTGCAGCCTCCGCGGTCTCGCAGTGCACCGTGGCCCGCGGCGAGCCGCCAATGCGCAGGGTGGTCAGGTCCTTGAAAGTGGTCTCATGTTCCACCGTCACGCCCGTGATCTCTTGCAGCTTCTGGGTCATAAATTCGTCAAGCACGTCTACCAAGGTAGTCTGTAAAGCATGTCAACCCGTAGCGAAAACACCGTAACGATCAATCAGCCCATCGAAAAGGTTCACCAGGCGTTGCTCACGCAGGGTTACTGGGAGCACATTGTTGCTAACCTTTCTCCGGATCCGGGCCAGGTTCACGACTTCACCAACAACGTAGCCATCCTCTTCGAGGTGCTGCCAACCACCCTGCTGCCTGAGGCTGTCCGCGCCATGGTTTCCCAGGACCTCAAGGTCAAGCGCGTCGTCACCATCGGTGACCTCAACGGCAACGCTGCCGACGTCAAGTACACCGCTGACGTCAAGGGCACCCCTGTTGACTTCGGCGGCGACATCGCCCTGACCGGCGAGGGTGATACCACCACCCTGTCCTACGTCAACGAGATCTCCGTGAAGATCCCGATGATGGGCGCTGCCATCGAGCCGAAGGTTGCCGATGCCCTAGGTGAGCTCTTCAATAACGAGGGCAAGTTGACCGAGCAGTGGATCGCTGACAACCTCTAAACGCTACTTTTAACAGAAATGGCCGATCACGCACATAACCTGCGCGCAAGCGCGAGTGCGGGTCGGCCTTTCGGCGTTATTACCCGCGGCACCACCAATCAAAACAGGCTTCGTCGCTGCGACAGGTGGGTCGCCGCGCACCCCGCCATCACGGCTTTGCTGCGGTCCGTGGAGGAGCCACTGGCTCTCGACGTCGGCTATGGCGCGTCCCATTTCACCACCGTGGAGTGGGCGGGCTGGCTGCGCCGGGTGAATCCGCACGTGCGGGTGACCGGCCTAGAGATTGCGCCGGAGCGCGTGCTGCCGCCGCGCGACGGCGTGACGTTCGAGCTGGGTGGATTCGAGCTGGCGGGCTATCGTCCGCAGCTCGTTCGCGCGTTCAACGTGTTGCGCCAGTACGACGTCGCCCAGGTTCCGGAAGCCTGGCACGAGGTTACCTCGCGCTTGGCCCCGGGCGGATTCTTCATCGAGGGCACCTGCGATGAGCTGGGTCGGCTTTCTACCTGGATTCTGTTAAACGCGGACGGGCCGCAGTCTCTGACGCTCTCGTGGGACCCGTTTGCTGTGGAGAAGCCTTCGGATTTGGCCGAGCGCCTGCCCAAGGCGCTCATCCACCGCAATGTGCCAGGCGAGCCCATCCACGACCTTCTCAAGGAGGCTGACCGCGCCTGGGAGTACTCGGCGGGCTGGGCGCCGCATGGACCACGCGTGCGATGGCGCATGGCGCACCAATCGCTTATCGACGCCGGGCTTCCCCTCCACCCGATCCGGCGCCGACTTCGCGACAATGTTTTGAGCGTTGACTGGGAAGTCGTTGCGCCGAAGCTGTGAAGGCCCCACCCGCATTGGCCATCTGCCGCCACATGAGTAACACTAGTAGGCATGGCTAAAAAGAAGACTTCACTAGCATGGAAAATTCTCATCGGGGTGCTCGTCACATTCCTCATTCTCGTGTTGGTGGCGGAATTCGGCCTGCGCTGGTTCATAGGAAACCAGATGAAAGACCAATTCGTGCAGGCAGCCAAGGACGAAGGCGTTGAGACTCAGGAGGAGCCGGACGTTAGCTTCGGCGCTACCCCGCTGGTGATTGGCATGCTGGGCGGCAAGCTCTCTGAGATGAACATGACCACGCCGTCCACGCTGAAGATCGAGGGCACCGAGATCAAGGGCCAGCCGGCCACCGATATCCACATCGAGGACATGACGCTCTCTGATGACCCGGTAGCCGGCTCGTTGCGTGCTTCGACCAAGGTTCCGGACGATTTCCTGCTGGCCACCTTCCAGAAGGCCATCGCGGAGAAGTCAGGTAGCGATCAGATAGCGAACCTAGCGGTCTCTGACATCACGGCTAACGACGCTGATAACGTCCTCAACGTCGAGTTCGCTAATGGCTTGGCTAACCTGGCGCTGGAGCCTGTCGCACGCGACGGCGGCCTGTCCATCAAGGCAAAGAACGCTTCCCTGCTCGGCTTTGAGTTGCCGCAGGAGGCTACCGGGGCCATCTCCTCCGCCTTGCAGGAGGGCATGAAGGACCAGTTCATTGGCGAGGGGCTTAGCGTCGAAGCAGTTGACGTGGCAGACGGTGAGCTGGAAATGACCATCGTGGGCAAGGACGTTCCGATGAGCAAGCTGGGCGCTGTGACCGCGGGCGGCCAGAGCGCCCCTGCGCAGGGATAGCGAATCCGCGGCCTAAGCGGTAGGCCACACGAGAGCCGGCAGTGCGGTAGGCCACACGAGAGCCGGCAGTGCACCTGCCGGCTCTCGTGCTATCTGGGTTTCGACTTCAGCGAGGTGTTCCTGCGTGGCATAGATGAGCTTGTCAAAGCCCGCCTGGGCTGCCGCGCGTGCCGCGGCGGCCGCATGCTCGCTAGATGGGACGATGAGCCCCAATGCGACTGGCTGCGGGCAGGCCTCGCGCACGGTGATGAGATCGGTGAGGAGGGCGGTGGCGTCGCCAAGCAATGCGTCAACCGCAACCCACACCTCCGCCGCACCGGATTGCACCGCAAGGCGCGCCTCGGAGGCCTTGATGAGGCTGTGGTGGCGGCCGGTGGGATAGCCCGCCACGGTGGCTACGTGCGGCGCCTGTGCAGCGGCGAGCACGTGCGTGGGCGAGACGAGGAGGGCGCTGTCATGTTGCGCCGCTTCGCGTACGTCTGCGATTGTTGCTTCAAGCAGGTTGCGCATTTTTAATAGCTGTAGTCGCCGTTGATAATGGCCTTGAGCTGGGGGCGGACATCAAACCAGTACACACCGGTCACCACGGCGCCGATCCACTCGATGAACGGCAAGTGCAGGTTCATCGCCACTGCGGAGCCCACCAGCAGGCCCACCCACGTCCACTTGCCCTGGCGGTCTCCGGCACGGAATGCGTCTTCGCGGGTCGTGGCGGCCACGACGGCGCCCACGATCGCGAAGATTGAAACGGCCATGAAGATCCAGTGCTCCATGTTTGCGAGAATATAATATGCAGTGTTCATACGTTAGAACAGTCTAGCTGGCGGAACCGAAGGGGTTGGAATTGTCGTCGTCGACGACCTCACCTTCGACGATGTTTTCATCCAGCGGAGCCTGCGGCGCAGTCTCGGCGGCCTTCTTTGGGGTGGCGCGCTTTTCCTTCGCATTAGAGATAGCCTCGGCCACGCCCTCGCGGCCTTCTTCAAAGGCGGCGGTGACGTCCTGACGGGCGCGCGCGAAGGACTCGGATTCGAAGGTCTCATTTGCGGCGCTAACGACGGTCTCGCCCAGCTCGCGGACGGTTTCGGTCACCTTGTCGATGAAAGACTTCTCCCCCTCTGCGGCCCCTGGGACGTCGGCTGCGCGGGCGACGCGCTCGGCTTTCGCTTGCTGTGCCTGCTGCTGGCGCTCCTCCTTGAACCGGTTGCCAAAGTTCTTTGCCACCTCAGCGCTGGAGGCACCGGCGGTTTTCAGTGAGTCGAGAAATGAGTTATCCATGGAGTTCTCCTTCTAAGGCCCTTAGGCTCCAAAAACTAGATGGTTGACGGTATAGATAACCAATCCTGCCAGCGTTCCCACGACCGTGCCATTGAGGCGGATGAATTGCAGGTCTTTTCCTACCAAAAGCTCAATGTTTTCGGAGGCTTCCGTGGCGTCCCAGCGCTTGATGGTCTCTGGGATGATGCTGATGATGTCGCCGGCGAAGTTCTCGGCGGCCCAGCGCGCGGCCTTGTCCACGATGTCATTGGCCTGCTGCAAAAACTTCGGGTCCGTTTGCACGCGCGTGCCGAAACGCTGGGCTTCGGTGGCGATCTTCATGCGCAAGAAGGACTCGGGATCCGCCGCTTGCTTGGCGACGCCGCTCCTAAAGGCCTCCCACGCCGCCCCCGGCATGGCTTGGACCTGCTCGGAGTTCATCATCTCTTGCTTGATGCCTTCGACGCGAGCGACCATCTCGGGATCGTCTTGGAGCTTCTGCGCGAACAGAGCGAGGTTGCGGCGAATAGCTTGGCGCACATCGTGGTTCTTGTCGTACTTGACCTCGGAGGCCCACTCGACGATGGCCACATAGACCTTGTCGCCTGCCATGCCGCGGGCAAAACGAGGCAGCCAGGCGGGCATCTTTTCATCGACGAGCTCGATGACGGCATCCTCCATGGTCAGTACTTTGCCATGGGCCCAGTCGATGAGGTCGTCGACAAGCGGCTCTGCTTTGTCATCGGCGATATAGCCCTCGAGCAAACGCCCGACCGGCGGACCCCATTCGGGCTCCATCATGCGGTCGAGGATCTGGGTGCGGATGAGTTCCTCGGCCTCGGCGTGGTCAAAGCTGTTGACGGCGCGGGAGGCCATTTCTGCGGCCTTGTGCGCGGCGAGCTCCGCATTGCGCGGCTGGGACAGCCAGGCGCCGGCCTTCTCAGGGATGTTGTTCTCCGAGATCTTCGCCGAGAGCGCATCCGGGGTGAGGAACTGTTCCTCTACGAAGGTACTCAGTGCCTCGCCTACCTGGTCCTTCTTCCTGGGGATCAGCGCGGTGTGCGGGATCGGGATGCCCATGGGGTGGCGGAAGATGGCGGTAACCGCGAACCAGTCCGCGAGGCCGCCGACCATGCCAGCCTCGGCGCCCGCGCGCACATAGCCCACCCACGTCGGGGCGTCGGGGTTGTGGTGCTGCCACCAGGAGCACGCGAAGAAGATGACTGCGGCGAGGATGAGCAGGCCGGTGACGCCCCACTGGTACTTGCGCAGGGTGCGGCGGCGCTCGGCGACGTCGGCTGGGTTGGGGCCTGGGACGGCGATGGTCATTGGTACTCCTTGGTCGAACCTAGAGACTAACCCTGTTATGTCCCTAGAGACTAACGAAGCCCCCGCGCCACGAGGGCTGCGGGGGCGTCCGATGCACAGAAACTAGTTGATACGACCGGTCTCAGAACGATACTGACGGTAGTAACGACGACCGTAGTGGATGAGACCAACGCAAGCGACAGCCATGACGACGAGCAGGACAGCACCGACGATGATGGACATCTTGGAGCTCTCCTGGCCCACGCCGTACGGGAAGGCATCAGCGCCGAGGCCCCAAATCAGGGTGCCGGCTGCCGGCAGCAGAGAAAGGACCAGGCCCATGCCGACCCAGGTGGAGGTGCGCAGCAAAGAAGAGTGCGGTGCGCCGAAGGATACTGGGTCGTATCCCTCAATGTAAGAGTCCTGGATCTTGCCGGAGAACTCCGGGTAGGTCTCACTTGCGTGATCAGCAACTGCATGGGTGTTGTCGCTCATAGCTGAAACTTTCTCTCGTTCCTGTTATTCCTGTGAATGACTATATCTTAGTCGTCCTTGCCGCGGAAAGCAGCACGTGCACGTTCGCGGGTAACTGCGGACACGGCGGTCAGTGGGACGCCTGCCGGGCAGACGTCAGCGCACTCACCGTAAAGGGAGCAGTGACCGAAGTTCTGCTCAAGGTCGTCGACCATGTTGCGGGCGCGGCGGCCACGCTCTTCCTTGCCCAGCGGCATGAGGGAGAGGTGAACCAGCTTGGCACCCGTGAACAGGTGTGCTGCACCGTTCGGGCAGGATGCCACACAGGCACCGCAGCCGATGCAGGCAGCGTGGTCGAGGGAGTACTCAGCAGTCTCGTGGTTGAGGTGCAGAGTATCTGCGTCCGGTGCGGTACCGGCGTCCATGGATACGTAGCCACCCTGCTCCATGACGTGGTCCAGCTTGGAGCGGTCCACGATCATGTCCTTGATGACGGGGTATGCAGCGGAGCGGAATGGCTCCAGCTTGATGGTATCGCCATCCTTGAACTGGAACAGGCGCTGCTGGCAGGCCGGGGTGTTCTGGCCAGGGCCGTGCGGACGGCCGTTAACCAGCAGGCCACAGGTACCACAGATGCCCTCACGGCAGTCAGAGGCGAATGCGAAAGGCTCGTTGCCGGCCTCGATCAGACCATCATTGACGTGGTCCAGCAGCTCCAGGATGGACATCTGCTCGGCGGCGTCAGCGACCTGAATGGTCTCGAACTTGCCTTCTTGCGTCGGTCCGGCTTGACGCCAGATCTCAAGTGTCAGTTTCATTACTTGTAGTTCCTTGTCATCAGCGGGATCGAATCAAAGTACAGAGGCTCTGCGTGGCGGATGAATTCGCCAGCGTTTGCACCCGGCTCCCAGGCGGAAACGAAGCACCAGTTCTCATCATCACGCTCAGCCTCGCCATCCTCAGAGAGGTGGTCGTCGCGGAAGTGCGCGCCACAGGACTCATCGCGGTCCAGAGCGTCAACACACATGAGCTCGCCCAGGTCGATGTAGTCAGCAACGCGCAGACCGTACTCGAGAACCTGGTTCATGTCGTTGGCGTTGCCGGTGATGCGGACGTTTGCCCAGAACTCCTCGCGCAGCGCGCGAACCTTGTCGATAGCAACCTTAAGGTCCTCGACGTTACGGGAAACGCCGCAGCCCCAGTACAGAATCTCGCCAAGCTGGCGGTGGTAGTAAGCCGGGCCGTGCGGGTTCTCGCCGCGAACGCTCATGAGGCGGTCGATGCGGGACTGTGCGCGTGCAATAGCCTGTGCTGCCTCTGCGGAATCCTCAGCCAGCTTGGCCTCACCGAGGTGGTGAGCCAAGTAGTTCGGGATGGTGAACGGCAGGGTGAACCAGCCGTCGACGGATGCGGACAGCAAGGAGTTAGCGCCCAGGCGGTTCGCACCGTGGTAGGTCCAAGAGCACTCACCGGCGGCGAACAGGCCGTCGATAGCGGTCATCTCGTTGAAGTCGGTCCACAGGCCACCCATAGTGAAGTGGCAGGTCGGTGCGATACGCATTGGAGTCTCGTATGCGGACTCGCCGATTGCCTCTTCGTACATCTCGATGAGGTTGGAGTAACGCTCACGGATCTTGTCCTTGCCGAGGCGCTGGATAGCGTCACGGAAGTCCAGGTAAACGGAGTTGTGCAGCGGTCCGACGCCGAGGCCCTTGTTGATCTGCTGAGAGATCGCACGGGAAGCAACGTCACGCGGAACCAGGTTGCCGAAGGCCGGGTAGCGACGCTCCAAGAAGTAGTCGCGCTCCTCCTCCGGAATGTCGTTGGCGGGGCGGTCGTCGCCTTCCTTGATCGGGGACCAGATGCGGCCGTCGTTACGCAGGGACTCAGACATCAGAATGGTCTTGGACTGCCACTCGGAGTTGACCGGAAGACCCGTCGGGTGGAACTGGATGAATGCCGGGGAAGCAAGGTATGCACCCTGCTCGTAGGCACGCATCATGGCGCCAGCGTTGGAGTTCTTGGCCAGCGTAGACATGTGGTAGACGTTGCCGTAACCGCCGGTACCGAGGATAACTGCGTGGCCGGTGAAGGCCTTCAGCTCGCCGGTGATGAGGTTACGGGTGACGATGCCACCTGCGCGCTTCACACCATTGTCGTTGTAGGTAATGATGTCCTGCATGTCATGGTGAGCAAAGAGCTCCACGTTGCCCAGACCGATCTGGCGGTACAGCGCCGAGGTGGTGGACAGCTGCAGCTGCTGACCTGTTTGACCACGGGTGTAGTACGTACGGGAGACCTGCACACCACCGAAGGAGCGGGTAGCCAGGGTGCCGCCGTACTCACGGGCGAACGGCGCACCAATGGCGTTCATGTGGTCGATAACGCGGACGGACTCGTAAGCCAGGCGCCAGCAGTCGGACTCGCGGCAACGGTAGTCGCCGCCCTTCACGGTGTCCTTGGTGTGGCGGTAAGCGGAGTCGTTGTCCACCTTCTTGTGGCGGGAAGAGTTAACGCCACCCTGTGCAGCAATGGAGTGCGCACGACGTGGGGAGTCATGGTAGGTGAAGACCTTGACGTTGTAGCCCAGCTCGCCGAGGGCGGCAGCTGCGGAACCGGCCGCCAGACCGGTACCAACAACAACGATCTCGAACTTGCGGCGGTTCAGCGGGGAGACCAGCTCCATGTGGTCTTTCTGGTAGCTCCACATGTCCTTCATTGGGACGCCGTGTGGCTCGTGGGACTCCAGAATTCGGCCAGCGGTGACGCCAGGAACAATCGACGTCGGGTGCGAGAACGTTGGGTGTTCGCGCTTGAGTTCAGTGTTAGACATATTCAAAAGCTCCTTTAGCTGACCCAACCCAGGGCGATGGACAGCGGCATAACGATGTTTGCGATGCAAACGACTGCCGGAATGACATAGGCCAGGATCACGAAGACCTGACGCCACTTTGCACCGGTGATACCCAGGTCAGAAGCAGCCAGACGGATGCCGTGGGTCAGGTGCAGGAACAGGCAGCACATTGCCAGCACGTAGAAGATGGTGACAGGCCAGCGGCTGAAGGTGGCAATCATGTTTGCCTTAACCTCACCGTGGACGAATGCCTCAGGGGCAATCGGCTGCACGCCCATCGTCAGATCCAGCAGGTGGAAGATGATGAACAGCAGCAGGACGGCACCGGTGACCAGCATGGTCTTGGTGGCAAAGGAATCCAGGCCACCCATGAGGTTGGTGCGCTTGAACTTACCGCGGGACTGCTTAGAACGGGCTGTCAGGGCAAATGCGCCGTAGATGTGAGCGATAACGCAGGCGAGAAGGACGATGCGGATGATCCACAGCATGTGGCCATGCGGAATCAGCGGCTCGCCGAGTCCACGCAGGAATTCGCCGTAGATGTCCAGCGCCTCATCGCCGTCGTGAGCCGGCAAGTAAAGCTTCAGGTTGCCGGCCATGTGGCCAACAACGAAGAGCGCAAAGAACAGGCCCGTAACGGCCATGGTGAGCTTCAGTGCCCAGGTGGGAACGGAAGGCTTGGTACGAATTGCTTCATTAGTGATACGGCCGTGAGCGAGCGCTTCACGGTCAGGATTTTTTACAGACATGACACCTCCATAGTCGCTTTTACCTTACGCAGCCTTATTCGCTGGCAACTAGTCAATTTGGGCCTTCTTTAGCCCGCCAAAGTGCCACTAAGCATTCCGTAGAAATTTCTTTAGGTAAGGATCGCCTAAAAACTAGCTTTCGAAAAGCCGTTTACCTTGCATGCTGCCCTTTACGCAATACGGGCGTTGCGGAATTCCCAGCAATTTATGAGGTTGATCACAGGCGACGATTCAAGTGACAGGGTTACCCCTTTAGGTGTCAAACTTTCGCAGGAGTCACACCACCCACACCCCACGCAAAATACCCCCAGTCGCAGGGTCGTTAAGAAGCTTCACACAAACTTTGCAAAAATCCTGTTACGACCGGGCCTGCGCCGGTAACCTTTCTCACATGAGCAAGACATACGTGGGTTCGCGCCTTCGCCAACTGCGGCGCGAAAGGGACCTTAGCCAAGCTTCCCTAGCAGCTACACTAGGCCTTTCGGCCAGCTACGTGAATCAAATCGAACACGATGTTCGCCCATTAACGGTACCTGTCTTACTCCGAATAACGGAAGTCTTCGGTGTCGACGCCACGTTCTTCTCACGCGACGACGATTCACGCCTCCTCGCGGAAATCCAAGACGTAATTCAAGACAAGGAGCTCTGCCCCTCCCCCGTTGAGCTCCAGGAGCTCTCTGAATTGGTCTATAACCACCCCACGGTGGCACGAACCCTCGTGGACATCCACCGTCGCTATCGCAATGTGCGCGACAAGCTCTCACTGGCTACCGATAGCCGGCGCACTGCTGGCACCCAAGCCTTATCCATGCCGCACGACGAAGTCCGCGACTTCTTCTACGCTCGCCAGAACTATCTTGACGAGCTTGATCTACACGCCGAGGCCCTTGCCTCCAAGCTCAACGTTTCCCAGTTCCGCATCCGTGACACAGAGGCCGCCCTAGCCGTGCGCCTCACCGAAAAGCACGGGGTGGAGATCCTCACCACACCCCAGATGGACGGAACGCTGCACCGCTTTGATTCCGAAGAGGGAACGTTCCGTCTCGCCAGCCGCCTTACTGAAGGCCAGCGCGCATTCCGTATGGCGGCGGAGCTAGGGTTCCTAGAAGCCGGCTCGCTTATCGACGCCCTCGTCGACGAAGAGCCCTTCACCTCAGAGGCCTCACGTAACTTGGCTAAGCGCGGCATCGCCAGCTACTTCGCAGCGGCCACCATCCTGCCATACACGACTATCCATGCAGAGGCCGAGCAATCTGGATACGACCTTGAGTACTTGTGCCAGGTCTTCGGCGTGGGCTACGAGACGGTTGCGTCTCGTCTTTCCACCCTCCAGCGCCCAAACAAGCGAGGCATTCCTTTTACTTTTGTGCGCGTTGACCGTGCGGGAAACATGTCCAAGCGCCAATCGGCCACGGGCGTTCACTTTTCCAACTCTGGCGGCACCTGCCCGTTGTGGAATATTTACGAGACCTTCTCTAAACCCGGCGTAATCTCCCGCCAAGTGGCCCAGATGCCCGATGGCCGTAATTACTTGTGGATCTCTCGTTCGGTGCAGCATCACCAGGGCCGCTATGGCGATACGAATAAGCTCTTCGCTATTGGCTTAGGATGCGAAGCTCGCCACGCAGACCGCACGGTGTACGCCGAGGGGCTTGATTTAGGCGACCTCTCTGCAGCAACACCAATTGGCAATGGCTGCCGAACCTGCCCGCGTGCGAACTGCGCACAGCGCGCTTTCCCTGCTATCAACGAGACGCTAAATATCGACGCCCACCGCTCTTCCGTAGCCCCCTACTAAGCACGCGACATCCCGGGCTTGCGGCGCCGCGCTTCGCTGCCGGAACGCAAATACCCAGCCCTGAAAGACAAGACCCCGTGGTCGTACAAGCATCCCGTTTGTTCTCGCGGGATCGCCACCAGCAGGTCTGTGTTTCCAGGGCTGGGTATTTGCCAGAAGATGCAGAAAAGGCCCCCTCGCGGGGGCCTTAACGCAAAAAGCGCTTAGAGGTTAATCATGTGGCCGCCGATGCCCTCGGCAGCTTCCTTCATGGCCTCAGAAAGCGTCGGGTGGGTGTGGATGTTGCGTCCGATTTCCTCTGCGGTGAGGTCGAAACGCTGTGCCAGCGTGAGCTCCGGCAGGAGCTCGGAGACGTTGGAACCAACCATGTGGCCACCGATGAGTTCGCCGTACTCGCCATCAGCGATGAGCTTGACGAAGCCGGCGGTCTCGTTGAGACCAGCAGCCTTACCGTTTGCGGAGAACGGGAAGGTAGCGACCTTGATCTCGCGGTCAGCAAACTTCTCCCGTGCCTGCTCCTCTGTGTAGCCGAAGGACGCAACCTGCGGGTTGCAGAAGGTAGCACGTGGCATGTTCATGTAGTCACCCAGCAGCTGGGTCTCAGCGCCCGCGATGACCTCAGCGGCAACAACGCCCTGTGCCTCAGCCACGTGTGCGAGCTGCAGCTTCGCGGTGACGTCGCCAATAGCGTAGATGCCCGGAACGTTGGTGCGCATGTAGTCGTCGATCGCGATGGCACCGCGCTCGGTGAGCTCAACACCGGTGTTCTCCAAGCCGAAGCCCTCCACGCGAGGTGCGAAACCGATGGAGACCATGCAGCGGTCAACGGTCAGGGTATCGGTCTTGGAGCCGTCCTTGGACTCGACCTCAACGGTGACATTGTCACCGTTGTCCTTGATGGAGGTGGTCTTGAAGCCGGTCAGCAGCTTCACACCAAGCTTCTTGTACTGCTTAGCAATCTCCTTGGAGACGTCCTTGTCCTCGTTCGGCAGAACGCGGTCCATGAACTCAACGATGGTGACGTCCACGCCGTAGTTAGCCAGGACGTATGCGAACTCCATGCCGATTGCGCCGGCACCCACGATGACCATGGACTTCGGAGCCTCGTCCTTCAAGATCTGCTCCTCAAAGGAAACGATGTTGCCGCCGATTTCGACGCCCGGGAGGGAGCGAACGACGGAGCCGGTTGCGATGATGCAGTTGTCGAAGGTGACGGTCTTACCCTTGTCATCACCCTCTGTGATTTCAATGGTCTTTGCGTCCTTGAAGGAGCCAAGGCCGTTGATCTCGGTGATCTTGTTCTTCTTCATCAGGTAGTGGACACCTTTGACGATGCCCTCAGAGACCTTGCGGGAGCGCTTGTGAGCAACACCGAAGTCGAAGGAGACATCACCAGAGATGCCGAAAGCCTTAGCCTCATGGTTGAAGGTGTGTGCAACCTCGGCGTTCTTCAACAACGCCTTGGACGGGATGCAGCCAACGTTGAGGCAGACGCCTCCCCAGTACTGCTTCTCAATGACAGCAACCTTCTTACCGAGCTGGGCTGCGCGGATGGCGGACACGTAGCCGCCGGGGCCCGCGCCGAGTACTACAACGTCATAATGTTCATTAGTCACGCATATAAGAATACGTAACTTCGTGCGCTGTGTCTCTCTCCCCCCGCGATTGTGTGCATGGGCGAGAGATGGGGGCGTCGGCAAGCATGTGCTCCCCACCAACGATGAGCAAAAAAGAACCCGCCTCCGGACTTATATATAGGCACCGTGGCGGGGGCAGCGTTGGCTAATTTAGAACAGACCCATGGCCAATGCCGCGTTGGAGGACATGGAGGAACCAGCGTGGATCCAGCCACCGAGGATGTTGTTGATCATGACGAGAAGGGTATCAAAAGCGTTCATTGAGCTTCACTTTCTATTGTTTCTGGCTAATTTAGGTGCAGGACGCACGCCCAAGGGGTGGGCCGCAGACCAGGTTGCACATATATTAACGGGCTTTCATGCGACGTCGTTACGTGCCACATGGTTTCCAACGCAGAAAATTATGACACAAAAACCACCCCCACACCACTGCTAACTTCAATAACTTCACGAAAGCCCTATGATCATTGCCCACCATCATCGACAGGCAAACCCCGAAAGTCACTACAAGACTCTGCCACCTAGCAATTTGTGCAGCTTAGCCAGCCTTGACCAACACGCTGCACAAAAGACATTTTCCCAAGCCGCCGTTTTGAAAAAGGAAAATTCGTCGGAAATTGTTAACGAATATGAAGCAGTCGCCGATATCCCAGTTACTGAATGGCTTACTGAACTGAGATTGTTTACCCCTACTGGCTCCGCACGGTAGACCAGACAGCATGAACACAGTAAGCTCTCCTTGTCACTCTTCAGATGTTGGAAAGAAGCCAATGAAGCGAATTAGCACTATCATCGCAGCAGCAGCCATCGCTGCTGGCGCTCTCACTGCACCTGCCGCAGGTGCTGCAACCCTCACCCCACAGCAGGTAGCTGGCGAGACCACCCTCTCGGAGGTCTCCGATCTGCAGGTCACCCCAGAGGTAGAAGCAACCAAGTGGTTCCAGAAGTACAAGGACGATGCACGCGTCCTGAAGCTCCAGGCAACCTCCCCTGCTATGAACGGCCGCGTTGTTCCTTTGGCAGTGATCCCTGCGAAGGACGCTAACCGCCCAACCATCTACCTGCTCAATGGCGCAGGTTCCGCTGAGCAGGATTCTGACTGGCTAAACCTGTCCCAGGCCGTTGACTTCTACTCCCAGAAGAACGTCAACGTCGTCGTTCCGCAGGCCGGCGCTTTCTCCTACTACACCGACTGGGAGCAGGAGCCGAACGGCAGCTACCTCTCAGGCCCGCAGAAGTGGGAGACCTTCCTGACCAAGGAGCTGCCGACCGCACTCGAGGGCCGCCTGCAGGCTTCCAACAAGCGCGCCGTTGCGGGTATGTCCATGTCCGCAACCTCCTCCCTCCTCTTCGCTCAGCACAACCAGGGCTTCTACGATGCAGTAGGCTCCTTCGCTGGCTGTGCCGCTACCTCCACCCCGCTGGAGCACCAGTTCCTGCGCCTTACCGTTAACCGTGGCGGCGCTGAGCCGGAGCAGATGTGGGGCCAAATGGGCTCCGAGAACAACCGTTACAACGATGCCCTGCTCAACTCCGAGAAGCTGCGCGGCACCGCTCTCTACGTTTCCTCCGCAACCGGTCTCGCTGGTGAGACCGACACCTCTTCTTACTACACCGCGCAGGGTATGAACCCAGCCGTTGCACTCATGGGCTCTGCCCAGCTGCAGGTCGAGGGCGGCATCATTGAGGCTGCAGTCAACCACTGCACCCACAATCTGAAGGCAAAGCTGGACAAGCAGCAGATTCCTGCAACCTTCAACTTCCGCAACGTCGGCACCCACTCTTGGCCGGGCTGGCGCGAAGACATTGAGAAGTCCTGGCCGGTATTTGAGGCAGCACTTAACTCCTAGGCTTTCTCGAATAGGGCTTTAGACCTTAAGGGCGGTAGGATCGCAGCATTATGAAGCTGCTTTCCACCGCCCTTTCGCATGTCGCCTCAACCGCTGGTCAACTCTCCGAGTACCACGACGAGTACACCGGTATTGCGTTTAATTTAGGCTTCGAGGTGCTCCACTACGACTTGGACCTCACCTACCGCGTGGAGCCCAACATGCTACAGGGCGTGGCGGTGCTGCACATGCGTGCACTTGACGACGTCGACAAGCTCACGCTTGATCTTGGTGGCGCCATGGTGGCACGCCGTATCACGGCTAAAAATGCACCACGCGTGGCGAAGTTCCGGCAATCCACTGGCAAGTTGCGCATGAGCTTCGCGGAGACCGTGGAGGAAGGCAGCGAGTTTGAGCTCCACATCCGCTACGGCGGCTCCCCGCGCCCGATTCGCACCCCATGGGGCGAGCTGGGGTGGGAGGAGACCGAGTCAGGATCCCTGGTGGCTAGCCAGCCCAACGGCGCTCCCAGCTGGTTCCCATGCGATGACACCCCGAGCGAGAAGGCCACCTACGATATTCGGATTACCGCAGACGATCCGTTCCGTGTTATTTCTAACGGCAAATTGGTCTCCCGCAAGCAGGCCAGCGGTTCCACAACGACCTGGCATTACCGCACCGAGCACCCCATGGCCACTTACCTCGCCACGGTGCAGGTCGGTGAATTCGTGGAGATTGATTTGGGCAAGCATGTTCGCGCATGGGCCCCAGCGCAGCTCAAAGAGGCGGTCAAGCGCGAATTCGCACAGCAACACGAAATGTTGAAGTTCTACGCCGATTGCTTTGGCAGTTACCCATTCGACGAATACCAGGTCGTCATTACCGAGGACGAGCTAGAGATTCCGCTGGAGGCCCAGGGGCTTTCCATTTTCGGCTCGAACCATGTCTCGGCTACCTTTGAGCGTCTCATCGCTCACGAGCTTTCCCATCAATGGTTTGGCAATTCGGTGGGACTTAGGGAATGGAAAGACATTTGGCTTAATGAGGGCTTTGCCTGCTACTGCGAGTGGCTGTGGATGGAGCACGCGCACGACCAGCCTGCGCATGATTCGGCGCGTTCCCACTACAACGTCTTGGCACGCAAAAAGCAGGACCTTAAGCTTTCCAATCCCGGCACACGCGACATGTTCGATGACCGCGTATACAAACGTGGGGCCCTCACGGTTCACGCTTTACGCCGCCTGCTTGGCGACGTCGCCTTCTTCCGCGCCGTCCGCTCCTATGTAAAGGCCAGCCAGCATAACGTCGTTAGTCCAGCGAATCTCATTGAACGCCTACACGCAGAGAGCGAGGATCCGGCTGCCGTGGACGCGCTGCTTGAGCAGTGGCTGGATCACACGGCGCTACCCAAATTCCCCGCATAGCTCGTCACACAACTGTCTACCCTTACCGAGTGTTTAATTCGAAAAGTTTTTCTACTTCCCTATTGACAGCCCTTTAGGATTCGATATAATAGAACATGTAATCGAATACGGGGATTCGAGAGGGGGACGGACACAATGCAAGACAAGCATGAGGCAATATTTTCCACAATCAATAGCATTACGAGCTCGCTAACTTCACTGCGAGAGCTCTTGAAGGATCCCTCTGATGTCTACTTTGGGCGCCTCCACCCCGCCTTTGAGCATCTCGAAACCGCAATGAGCAAAAAGACCACCGTGGATGCGGCATTCGCGTTCATTGCCGCGCGCGATGATGCTGGGCGCGTGGTGGGGTCGAGCAAGCCAGAAGACTACCTCACGGCGAGACTGGGGCTCACTTACGCCGAAGCTCAGTCACGGATAAAGACGGGGCAATCACTTTTTGCGCCGCTTGCTGAGGTCTCCCCTTCTGAATCTGCACCGTCTGAAACGCTGCCAGTGGGCGAGGAAGCTAGCGACGAAGAGCGCAAGCGAGAAGAGGCTGCTCGCGAGCGTGATCGGCGGGAGCGCGCGGCAGCCGAAAAGCGGCGCCGTCAGATGCTCGAGGAAGATGCCGCGCGCGAAAAGACCATCGCGCTCATTGAGCGCGAATTGGAACACCTCACTGAGGGCGCGACGCCTGGGCCACAAGAATTGCGCCAACAAGCCTTGGAGAAGTCCCGCGAGCTTTCCCAAACGGCGTTGCGGGATTGGCTGCGCAACGCTATCCGTCAGGCCAACAAATCGGTTTCGGATGTGGATGCGGTCTTTAAGAAGCGCCGCTTGCGCATTTCGCAGCCAGATGCCGACGGAGGCGTGTTCATCAGCGGCTATGTCGATGCTGCTACTGCGGCGATGCTCAAGGCTGCTTTCGCACCAGCCCGCCATCAGGGCGGACCAAATGTCCCCGCCGAGGAAGACTCGCGCACTTATTCGCAGCGCATGGCGGATCAGCTGGCGGCAATAGTGCACGACTACTTGGAGTCGAAGCAGCACACTAACGGCGGAGTAGGTTCCCTGCTCATCACCACCACGTTGAGCGAGTTGGAGGAGATGGATTCTTCCACGAGGTTCGCCACCAACACAGGAGTGGAGCTTTCCCCGCTCGACCTGTTGCGCATAGGAGCTGCATCGCATGACTTTATCTGCGCAGTAGATGACAAAGGTTTCCCGCTGGAACTTGGCCGCTGCAAGCGCAGCGCAAGCCTCTATCAACGGATTGCTTTGGCGGCATCAGAGCTGGTGTGCTCGCGGCCGGGATGTGATAAGCCCTGGGTCGAATGCGATGTCCACCATATTCATGCTTGGGCAGCCGGTGGGACCACGGACTTACGGAACTTAACGCTCCAATGCAGAGGTCATCATGTTGATAACAATGACCAACGGGACGGGGCCAGAAATATGGGTCATGCGGAACGATGCCCCAAAACAGGAAGAGTGGGTTATCGCCCCGCAGGTTCGGGGCAGATCTTTCTCAATGACAGTCCGGCTGCGCAAAAAGCTCCAGCGCGCCAACTCAGTGCCTAACCGCAGGACAAGTGTGCCTTGCGGGAGGGCCACGCTGGCGTTTTGCTCCGAAGCTGAGGAAGGATAAGGGCGGTGGCCTAAACTTGGTAGCCATGCACAGAATGCTCGTCACAGGTGGCGCCGGATTCATCGGCGCAAACTTCGTTCGTCTCGTAGCTAAGGAGCGGCCGGAGGTGGAAATCACGGTCCTCGACAAGCTCACTTACGCCGGCAATCGCGCGAACCTTGAGGGAGTCGAGGCACGACTAGTGGTCGGTGATATCGCTGACGCCGTATTGGTAGACGAGCTAGTGGCGCAGTCGGACGTAGTCGTCCACTTCGCCGCTGAGTCGCACAATGACAACTCGCTGCGGGACCCTTCCCCCTTCATTCAGACCAATGTGGTGGGAACGTTCACACTGATCGAGGCGTGCCGCAAGCATGACGTGCGATTCCACCACGTGTCCACCGATGAGGTTTTCGGCGACCTTGAAATCGGCGCCGACACGAAGTTCACGGAGTCCACTCCGTACAACCCTTCCTCACCGTACTCAGCCTCCAAGGCCGGCTCGGACCATCTAGTGCGTGCCTGGGTGCGCAGCTTCGGTCTGCGGGCGACCATCTCCAACTGCTCCAATAACTATGGCCCGTACCAGCACGTGGAGAAATTCATTCCGCGGCAGATCACCAACTTATTGGATGATCAGCCCGCAAAGCTTTATGGCACCGGCGAGCAAGTGCGCGATTGGATTCACGTCGATGATCACAACGCAGCAGTGCTAGCGATTTTGGATCGTGGCGAAATCGGTGAAACCTACAACATCGGTGCCGACCAGAAAGACATCAACAACAAAGAAGTCATCGAAGTGATCTGCGAGATCATGGGAGCTACTGACGAAACTGGTAAGGCCCGCTACGAGCACGTGGCAGATAGGCCGGGCCACGACCAACGCTATGCCATGGACGCCTCGAAACTGCGCCGCGAGCTCGGCTGGGTCCCGCGCTACACGGACCTCCGCGTGGGGCTTGAGCAAACAATCACGTGGTACCACGACAATGAGCAGTGGTGGCGTCCGGTGAAGGGCGACGTCGAGAAGCACTACGCACAGCAAGGACAATAAGAGGCAATCATGCAGATCAAGAAGACAGCCATTGAAGGCCTGCTCATCGTGGAGCTGGATGTGCACAGCGACAACCGTGGCTGGTTCAAAGAGAATTGGCAGCGCGCCAAGATGCTGGATGCCGGGCTGCCGGACTTTCAGCCGGTGCAGAACAACGTTTCTTTCAACGCCACGAGGGGTGTGACTCGCGGCCTCCACGCCGAACCATGGGACAAGCTGGTGAGCGTCGCCCATGGCAAAGTTTTTGGCGCGTGGTGCGACGTGCGCGAGGGTTCTCCGACCTACGGCGAGCTGGTCACCCACGAAATTGGGCCGGAGACCGCCGTCTTTGTGCCCTGGGGCGTGGCCAACGGTTTCCAGGCACTGGAGGAAACCGCCTATTCCTACCTCGTCAATGACCACTGGTCACCGGATGCGGAGTACACGTTCGTGAATCTGGACATGGTGGATTGGCCGCTCGAACCCACGGAGATCTCTGACAAAGACCGGGCTCACCCACGCCTTGCCGACGTCACCCCCATGGCCCCGCGCAAAGTATTGGTCACCGGTGCAAACGGTCAACTGGGGCGCGCGCTGCGCCAAGTGTTGCCCCACGCTGAGTTCTGTGCACGCGAGGACTTCGACATCTGCAACCCACCTGAGCGCCATTGGCGGCACTACTCCACAATCATTAACTGCGCTGCCTACAACGACGTCAATGGGGCCGAGTCCGACCGCGCCCGCGCCTGGGAAGTCAACGCCCTAGCGCCCGCGAAGCTCGCGCGCATCGCCGTGGAGAACAACCTGACCTTGGTGCATGTCTCGAGCGACTACATCTTCGACGGTTCCCAGAAAATCCACACCGAGGAGGAAACACCCAGCCCGTTGAGCCTGTATGGGGCGTCGAAGGCGGCAGGTGAGGCGTCGGCAAGCGTGGCGCCAAAGCACTACATCGTGCGCACCTCCTGGGTCTTTGGGGACGGCAATAACTTCGTCAAGACCATGGCGCGGCTTGCCAAACAGGGCGTGGAACCGAAGGTGATCCATGACCAGCACGGGCGGCCGACCTTCGCCGAGGACCTAGCCAAGGGCATCGCTCACCTGCTTAAGGTGCAGGCACCCTACGGCATCTACAACATATCCTCCGGGGGCGACAGCGTAGGCCGAGACGAAATTGCGATGGCCACGTTCATCGGGCTCGGCCACGACCCTTCCGAGGTCCACCCGGTCAGCACCGAGGAATACGGCGACGAGCCCGCGCGGCGTCCGCTGGAGTCCACGCTGGATTTGTCCAAGATTGAGGCCACCGGCTTTAGCCCTATGAACTGGCGCGCGGCGATTGCGCTGTACCTCGCGCTCTACTCGCTGGATTAAGGTTGAATGCATGAAAGGCATCATCCTCGCTGGCGGTTCAGGCACGCGCCTCTACCCCATCACCAAAGGCATCTCGAAGCAGCTCATGCCGATCTACGACAAGCCCATGGTCTATTACCCGCTGAGCACTCTCATCCAGGCGGGCATTCGGGAGATCCTCATCATCACCACGCCGGAGGATTCGGCATCCTTTGAACGCCTGCTTGGCGACGGCTCCCAGCTCGGCCTCATGCTCTCCTACGCGGTACAGCCACGGCCCGAGGGCCTGGCGCAGGCTTTCCTCATCGCGGAGGACTTCATCGGGGATGACTCGGTGGCCTTGGTACTGGGCGATAACATCTTCGAAGGCCACGGCTTTGCCACCGCGCTGGGGCAGTGCCGCAATCCGGAGGGCGGCATCATCTTCGCCTACGAGGTTTCTGATCCGCAGCGCTATGGCGTGGTGGACTTCGACGCCGACGGCAATGCGCTCTCGATTGAGGAGAAGCCGGAAAGGCCCAAGTCCAACCATGCGGTGGTGGGCCTATATTTCTACGACAACTCCGTTGTTGAGATCGCCAAGTCTATCGAGCCCAGCGCCCGCGGGGAGCTAGAAATCACCGCGGTCAACGAGGAATACCTGCGGCGCGGGCAGCTGCGCGTACAGCGCATGCAGCGCGGCGACGTATGGCTGGATACCGGCACCGTGGACTCCATGAGCGAGGCCTCCGCCTACGTCGAGGTCATGCAAAAGCGCACCGGCACGGTGATTGGCTCACCCGAGGTGGCGGCCTACCACGAGGGTTTCATCTCCCGGCAGGCCTTGGCCGCGCTCGCCGATCCGTTCATGAAATCAGGCTATGGCGCCTATCTGGTAGACGCAGCGAGCGAGGGCTAACTAATAGCCGCGGGCCACGTACTCGTCGATGCGGGCAGCCTCTGCCCCTACCGTGGTTTCATCGCCGTGACCTGGCAGGACACGAGTCTCCGGGGGCAGGTGGAACACGACGTTACGCAGCGACTCGATGATGACGTCGAAGTCGGAGTACTTGCGGCCGGTAGCACCGGGCCCGCCATTGAAGAGGGTGTCTCCGGAGAGTAGAACGCCGTCGGATGGCAGGTGCAAGACCACACAGCCCGGGGAGTGACCTGGGGTGTGGAACACCGTGATGTCCTCGCCGCTGACCTGGAACTGCTGTTTATCCGCCAGCGGGGTGAAAGGCGCACCGCCGTTGGACTCCTCCCACAGCATCTCATCGTCGGGGTGGAGATAAACCTCGGCTCTAAAGCGCTCGGCGGCCGCGGGCGCGAGGTCACAGTGGTCGTTGTGGGCGTGAGTGAGGAGGATGCCCTTGACGGGGCGGTCGCCAACCATGTCGGCCACTGCGTCTAGGTCGTGGGAAGGGTCCACCACGTAAACGCCGGAGGCATCGCCAATGACATAGACGTTATTATCCACGTCCCACTCCCCGCCGTCGAGGCGAAACTTACCCGAGGTCACTACCTTATGGATCTGCATCTTTGCTCCTTCTTGATTGCACCCTAGCGGTTTACACGAACTCTACGACAGAACGCAGAACCTTGCCGGACTTCATGGTGGTGAAGGCTTCCTCGACGTCGTCAAGCGCAATGCGCTCCGAGACGAACTTGTCCAGCGGGAACTGCCCATTGCGGTGCAAGGAGACGTAGGCCGGGAAGTCGCGCTCCGGGAGGCAATCACCGTACCACGCCGGCTTGATGGAACCCCCGCGGCCGTACAGGTCGATGGCTGGGATATCCACGTGATCGATAAGGTTAGGAACGCCCACCATGACCATGCGGCCGGCGTGATCGCGGGAGTAGAAAGCTTGGCGCCAGGTCGGCTGAATGCCCACTGCATCGATGGTGACGTCGGTGCCGAAGCCCTCGGTGAGGTTGCGGACGGCCTCGACGACCTCGTCCTCGCTCAAATCCTTGGTGTTGATGGTGTCGGTGGCGCCGAACTCGCGGGCGGTTTCCAGCTTGGATTCGTCAATGTCCACCGCGATGATCTTCGCAGCACCTGCCAGCTTGGCTCCTGCGATGGCCGCAGTGCCCACGCCGCCGCAGCCGAATACGGCGACGGACTCGCCCAGCTGGATGTCGGCGGTATTAACCGCAGCGCCCAGACCTGCCATGATGCCGCAGCCCAGCAGGCCAGCGGCGGCAGGATCCTCGTCTGGATCCACCTTGGTGCACTGACCCTCGTGAACCAGGGTCTTCTCCGCGAAGGACCCGATGCCGAGCGCTGGGGTCAGCTCCGTGCCGGCGTCCTGGTCGCCTTCGGCCAGACGCATCTTCGCGGAAGCATTATGGGTGTTAAAGCAGTACTTCGGCTCACCCTTCTTGCAGGCGCGGCACTCGCCGCACACGGCGCGCCAGTTCAGGATGACGAAGTCACCGACCTCCACGTGGGTTACGTCGGAGCCCACGCGCTCGACGACGCCCGCAGCCTCATGGCCAAGCAGGAACGGGAAGGCATCTTCGATGTCGCCGTCGCGGTAGGCCAGGTCGGTGTGACACACACCGCAGGCCTGAACTTTTACGATGACGTCGTTTGCGCCCGGCTCGGGCACGACGATGTCAACGGTCTCTACTGGTGCGCCCTTGGAACGGGCGATTACTGCTTTAACGATTGTTTCACTCATGCGGCCGAGCCTACACAGATTTTCAGCAAGACCGCACTAATGAAAATGTCTTTCAGAATCTAGGATGCGGCAATAACGTTTGCCGCATGCTCGTGACCGCGCTGGTTGATGTGCAGCGGCAGATTGCCGTCGCCGGCAGTAAAGTCCACAAGACCAGCCCACATGCGCTGATCTGCGTTCGCACACATGCCGTTATTACGGGAAGAAGGCTTCATGTCGAGAAATTCGACACCCGTACGGGACGCAAGGTCAACCTGCATCCACTGGGCTGCGTTCTCCCAGCCTTCCACCTGCGGAAGGTAGGTGCGATCCGCCGGAGTTGGGCCAACGTGCAGCAAGCAGTAGCTCCCCGCGGAACCAATGGTCGGATAGCCCACAATCTGAATACGCGCGTTCGGCGCAGCAGCACGAATGCGGTTAATCAAAGGCGCATTCGCATCAACAAAGCGGCGACGCAGCTCGCCCTGGCCCATTCCCGGGTTGTTGTAGGTGTCATTGAAACCGGTGGCGTAGAGAACTCGACGCGTCTCACCGCTGAGCGCTCCCGTCTGGATAGCGCGATCCACCTGGGAGAACATCTGCGGCCCAGGAGAGAAGGAAACGGCGCCGGAACAGGAGAAATCCGCGACCGGCAGGCCCAGCTTCGCACCAGTGCGCTTTGCAAAGTTATTGGACTGCGGGCAATTCACACCACCAGCACTTTGAGAGCTCAAACGCGCCTGCAGGTAGGCCCCCGCATCAGGGTCTGCCAAAACGGAGTCACCGAAAGCCACCAAGTTACGCTCAGCCGCAACCGCCTGCGGCACCTGGCCAACCCCAACTGCAACAAACATAGCGGCGGCGACAGCAGCCACTTTCTTCTTCAGCTTCATTAGATTCCTCTCGAAATTTGTCGCGCATTATCCTAGCGCAACCTGGACGCTCGTCCAGTTGACCGCCAGGAATCCGGATATTCAGAAAATGTGTTTAGAATCAAAAGTATCCTACGCTACTTTAGGGCAACTTCTGTAACACTAGCAACATTTGCCCCCTTCAGGGCAACGGTTAGCCTCGAAAATACGATAGAGAAGCGAATAGCTCTCCAAATTATTTTGAAAATAGGTTTATATGTCTTTCAATTTTTCCGATTTAGCTTTCAATGCTGCGGCGATCAGCCGCTTTGTCCCCGAACTCTTCAAGTCCGGAATCATTACCCACCACGACGGAATCACTCCCCTGATCAAGGCAGGGCCAATCCTGACCCGCTACCGTTTCACCACGGCGCGCGAGCTCGAGCAGGGCTACATCACCTGTCCAGATCGCATTGCGCTTATCGATGACGACGGCACCCTCACCTACCGCCAGCTGCGCAATAACGCGCAGACCCTCGCCAAGCACTTGCGCGCGCTCGACCTGCCGGAGATCCGCCTCGGCGTCATGGCTCGCAACGGCCGCGGCATCATTACCCCGCTCGGCGCCAAAGGCTACGCGGGTGCCCACATCTTCCTGCTCAACGTGGGTTCCTCTCCGGAACAGCTAACCGGTTGCATCGAAGAAAACAACATCAACGCCCTCGTTATCGATGACGAATTCATCGACCGTCTCGATCCGGCCTATTACGAAAAGCTCGAGGTCATCATCAGCCACGACTCGGGCGCGGAACATTATGGATTGCGCACGCTAAGCGACGTCGTCAAGCACCCCGAGGCCGTCTCCCAGGTCCGCCTGGACAAGTACCCCAAGCATGGCCACATCGTGCTGATGTCTTCCGGCACCACCGGCATCCCGAAGGGCATCATGCGCCCAGAGCCGACCCTGCCGGTCGTGCTTGCCTCCATCGTGGGCAACATCCCGTGGCGCGCAAACCAGAAGGTGCAGATGACGGCGTCCATCTTCCACACTTGGGGATGGGCCTGCATCAACATCGCGTTGGGTCTGCGCAACACCATCGTGACCCGCCGCGACTTTGACCCGGAGCTCGCACTCGACGATATCGAACGCTACAAGCTCGACGGTCTACTCTCCTCGCCGGTCTTCTTCCGCCGCATGGTCGAGGTTGACCCGGAGAAGCGTTATGAAACTTCTTCGCTAAAGTTCATCGCTTCTGCAGGCCACGCGCTCACGCCGCAGATTGTGGAGGAAACTAACGAGCGCTTCGGACCCATTCTGTGCAACGTATACGGCTCCACGGAGCTCGCGCTCGCCTCCACGGCGACGATGGAAGAAGTGGCCAAGGACCCGACCACCGGCGGCAAGGTGGCTTCGGGCACGAAGCTGCGCATCCTCGACGAGGAGGGCATCGAGGTGCCGCGCGGCGAGGTCGGCGAGATTTACCTGACCAACTCCACCGCGTTGATTGGCTACACCAACCCGAAGATCAAGCTAAACAAGATTGACGGGCTGATTTCCATCGGCGACTTGGGCTACATCGACGAGCAGGGTTACCTGCACGTAGTAGGTCGCGCCGACGACATGATTATCGTCGGCGGCGAGAACGTTCACCCGCAGTCGGTCACTGAGATTCTGGAAGCGATGCCGGGCATCCACGAGGTGCACGCCGGCGGCGTGGAGGACGAGAAGACCTTCCAGCGCATCGCGGTGTGGGCTGTGACCACCAAGGATTCGCTGGGCAAGTCCGTGACGGCAGAAACCATCCGCGAATGGGTGCGCGAGAACCTCGCCGACCACTCGGTGCCGCGCGATGTCCACTTCCTGGACAAACTTCCGCGCAACGCTACGGGCAAGGTTGTCCCGCGCTTGCTGCAGAGCTAACGAGAGCTAACGCTTTCCTACTTCTCCCCCTCCCTCCGCCATCCTCTAGCAAATACCCAGGGGTGGAAATGCAGCTTTCTGGTGGATTGCGGGGCGTCGGCAAGCACGTGCGGTGGCGAGCAGGAAGTCTGTAGTTCCAGGTCTGGGTAACTAGCCAGGAAGCACTAAACCCGCCTCTTACAGATAAGAAGGCGGGTTCTTTTTGAGCCGCTTGTGAGAATCGAACTCACGACCTTTTCATTACGAGTGAAATGCTCTACCGACTGAGCTAAAGCGGCGCACTGCATATGCAGCAAAAGGGATTCTATCGCAGTGCTGGCGGGTTCCGGAAATCGCGTGTGGATCGGCGTCGGAAAGCAGGCTCTAGCGGGCCAAACGCAACCGCCCCACCATGCCGTCGAAGGCCACTTGGGGGTTGGCGTTCTGCAGAAGTTGTTCACGGCAGGTGCGAATCGCGGACTGCGCCGCGAGCAGACCGTCCTCGCTCACGCGCTTGGCCAGTTCGCCTGCCAATCCAGCAAAATCCGGGTGCGTCATCTCCACTTGAGCACCGACCTTGAGCATGAGGGCATCGCGGTAGATTCCCGCTAGATCGATGAGCGCCATGTCCAAGCCGTCCGTAATCCGGCGCTTGGCGCGCTTCTTATGCAAATCCTCGAGCTCCTTGAGGGCCGACTTGGCGTCGCGCTGTGCCCGGGCCGCGCCTTTACCCTTGGCACCCACGCCAAATGACTGCTCCAACTTGACCAGCTCTGCCGCATCCTGCTCGGCGCGGGAATTCTTGGCGTCGGTCTCCACGAACTTCAGCAATGCCGTCACTGCTTGGAAAGCCTGCGACCCGCGGTAGACCTCCTCGGCCAGGTTGATGGCCATGGCGCGACGCTTCTGCACGCCGGGATCCTGCACCAAGTGGCGCGCGCGGCCCACGTGGCGCAGGCTGGCCACGGCGGCCAGACGGGCGTCGTGCTCACTGGCGCCCTCGGCGGTGAGCTGCTTGACGATTCCGTCGACGCTCGGTGCCGGGATATAGAGGTGGCGGCAGCGTGATCGCAGGGTCTGGGAAAAGTCCTGCGGGTCCTCCGACGGGGCGACCATGATGATGACGGTGCGCTCCGGCGGCTCCTCAACAGTCTTGAGAAGCGCGTTGGCGGCCTCGTTGCGGAAGCGATCGGCCTTATTGAAGATGACCACGCGCCACGGCGCCACACTGGGAAGGCTGGCGGCGCGGCCGATCACCTCGCGGGCCTCGCCCACGGTGATGAATTGTTCTTGGGGGTCCACGTAGACCAAGTCGGTGTGTTTTTGTTGCTCGAGTACGCCGCGGCAGGCCTCGCACTGGCCGCAGCCAGGGTCCCCATTTTCGTCAGCGCTAGTGCACATCAACGCAGCCGCGAAGCAGAGCGCAGCCAGGGACCTTCCAGCCCCCGGCGGGCCCGTGAACAGCCACGAGTGGCTCATGGCACGCGGGTCCCCCTCCCCGCGGGCTGCCCGCGCGGCGGCCAGGATCGTGTGGGCCACCGCCGGGGTATCTGCCAATCGTTGCGCAACGCTTCCGGTATTCACTCGCCCTAGCCTACTGGGATAACTAAAGTAATAAATCATGAACAGACTACTGCGTGGCGCCCGCTGGCTTATGGGCACCCAATGGCCGATGTACGCCACGCTCGTTCTGGGTTCTAACATCGTCGGCGCCATCGCGATTATGACCTTCGTGGTCTTCTTCCTGCCGATGCCGGAAATTAAGGACTTCACCTCCGACGTGCCCAACCTCGAGCTCGTCGGCGTCCTATACGTGACCTTCGCTGTGGTGATCGGCATCGCGGTTACCCTGCTGCTTTTCCGTCCGGTGCTGGATTGGCAGCGCAATCCCGACGCTCATGATCCCAACATGGTGCGCAACCTCGTGCTACGCATCCCGGTTTACCAAGCCGCGGTAGCGGCCTTGGTGTGGGTCATCGGCATCATCCTCGCCGTAGTTATCGCCTCGCAGTCCTCGGGCCGTTTGGGTCTGGTGGTCGGTGTGTCCACCACCCTGGCGGGACTGCTGGTGGTCCTGCTGACCTACCTGCAAGCCGAGCGTCTGGTGCGCCCAGTAGCCGCGCAGGCCGTGGCGCGTCGCTTCGAGGACTCCACGCTAGAGCCGCCCATCAAGTACCGCCTCATCTTCACCTGGGTGATGACGTCGGGCATTCCTTTGATCGGAATCGTGCTCGTTCTGCTGGGCCAGCGCGCAGGACTTTTTACCGATAACTCCACCGACATCATGCCCGCGGTAATCGCCCTTGCACTGACCGCCCTGGGAACGGGTTTTACCGGTACCATCTTCGCGATGATGAGCGTCGTTGACCCCATCCTGGAGCTGCAGGACGCCATCAACCGCGTGCGCCGCGGCGAAAATGATGTACAGGTCGATATTTATGACGGATCCGAGTTGGGCGTGCTGCAGGCAGGTTTTAATGAGATGATGCGCGGCCTGCGCGAGCGTCAACGCGTGCGCGATATCTTCGGCCGCTACGTGGGCACGGAGGTGGCCCAGCGCGCGTTGGAGGAGCGCCCCGAGTTGGGCGGCGAGGACCGCAAGGTAGCCGTTCTTTTCATCGACGTCATCGGCTCCACCACCTTCGCGGTCAACCACACACCGGAGGAGGTCGTCGAAGCGCTCAACAAGTTCTTCGAGCACGTAGTCGAAGTGGTGCACCGCAACAAGGGCATCATCAACAAGTTCCAGGGCGATGCCGCGCTGGCCATATTTGGCGCTCCGCTTAACGTCTACGACGCTAACTCCATGGCGCTGCAGGCGGCGCGCGAGCTGCGTCAGGAGCTGCGTGGCTTGGAGCTGCAGGCAGGCATCGGCGTCGCGGCGGGTCACGTGGTGGCCGGCCACATCGGCGGCGCAGATCGCTTCGAGTACACCGTCATCGGTGACGCAGTAAACGAGGCGGCGCGCCTGACCGAGCTGGCCAAGGACACCCCGGGCCAAGTGCTGACTAACTCCGCCACGCTGCGCGGTGCCAACGAGGCTGAACAGGCGCGTTGGACCATGATGAAGTCCATTGAGCTGCGCGGACGACGCCGCATGACGCGACTGGCACGCCCTATCCGCCCCACGCTTGCTGAGCGCGCGGAGCAATAGCAGCATAGTAACCGAGAAGAAGTTTCATAAGACCTGTAACATGCGGCCCATGACCTCCGCAGTGTCTCAGTCTCGACCTCGCATGATCGTGCCCGACGTAGCTCGTGGCATGGCTCTTCTCGGCATCGCCCTAGCCAACGTCTGCACTGGGTGGATTACCACCGCCCATCCAGACGGCCAGTACTTCGGCGGCATCGATTCCGGCAACGTGTGGGATAAGGCAACCGTGCTCTTTACCGCGATGTTCGCGCATAACCGCGGCTTGCCGATGTTCTCCACGCTCCTGGGCTTCGGTATTGGGCTTATCACCCTGAGCCTTTGGCGCCGCGGCTTCCCGCTCGGCCAGGCACGCATGGTCATCATCAAGCGCTACGGCTTCCTGGCCCTTTTCGGCATTATCCACCTGGTGTTTATCTTCAATGGCGACATCATGTTTTTCTACGGCTGCTGTGCTTTGGCCATCAGCATGTTTATTACCCTGCACGATAAAACTCTCAAGAAGATCGCTTATACCCTGCTGACCATCATTACGGTCCTTGGAATCGGTGCGTTTGTGTTTACGCTTTTGGTTCCGGAATCAGGCATTAATTATGTCCTCTTTTCCGAGCTCCCCAAATCCTATGGGAAGTTGGTGCTGGATGGATTAGTGATGCTGTTGGGGCAGGCTGTTAGCGCCGGGCCGTTCATTCTCATGTACGGACCCATCATGTTGGTGGGCTTTACGTGGGCGCGCCAGGGCACGCTTGCCGACGTCGCGTCTCACCGCACCGAGCTGCGCATCTGGGCGGGCATTGCAGCAGCGATCATCTTGGGCGTGGGCCTGCCGTGGGGCCTTGCTGCTATCGGCGTGCTCCCCGCGGAAGCCGAGGGGGCCTTCTATCTGCTCAACACCTTCGTCGGTGTGATTACCGGCCCGGGTATCTTGGCGATGCTCGCGCTGGTGCTAGAGAAGGTGCAGACACTGCCCTGGTGGCTGTGGCCATTTAGTGCGCTGGGTAAGCGCTCGATGAGCGGCTACATCATGCAGTCGATCATCTTCTTCACGGTGATTTTCCCGTTCACCTTAAACATCGGCTCCCAGTTCTATGCCTCCGGCTTGGCCTTGTTGGCGGTGGGCAACTGGCTGCTCACTCTGCTGCTGGCCTGCCTTCTCGAATGCTTTGGCAAGCCGGGCCCATTCGAGTGGCTGCATCGCCGAATTTCTTATGGCAAGACGATGCGGCCAGAACTAAAAAGGCAGCCGCCTAGCGGCATTGAATCACCCGTCAGTGGCGCTCCAGTGCATCAACCAGAAGGAAGTGGCCAAGCACGCGGCTAGCGGCCTCGGCGGCGCCCAGCAGGCGGCTATCACGCAGCGGGTTGAAGGGCAGGGTGCGTGCGAGGGTAAGCCCCTCTGAGAAGAGGATGAGGTTGGCGCCGTGGCTCGCGCCCTTCGTGGCCTCTGCACGCAAGGCTGGATCCCCTGCGAGCGCCGAAGTGGCGGCGACAGCCGCACCAGCCACGGCGGTGGCCGCGCGGTAGCGGCCCTTAGATACGGCAAGGCCGCCAGCCCACGCGCCGATGCGCAGGCCCCAGCCCAGCTTGTCGTTGCGCTGTGCACGCAAAAGATACAGATAAGCCCCGTGATGCAAGGCAATGGCGGCAATGCCCAGAGCATTCGGTTCGCCGCGCTTGCAGTACTGGCCCACCGAACCGGCGGCAAGGCCACCGCGCAGCACCGGGTTCGCCGTTTGGGTGCATAGAGTAGCTATTACTGTGGCGTCGAGAAGCCGGGGCTCAAACCCGAAGATGCGCGCCCAAGCGCTGGCCTCCCCGGCAGCTAGAAAACCAAGGCGCGCGGGGTGGCCGGCGGGATCGGTGATTGCGGGATATACCGCCCGCCACAGCGCGGCGGCGCCCTCCTCAGTGCGTTGTAGGAAGTCCATCGCTACTTGCGGCTGCCTGCCTTGACCACGTTCTTAGTGCCTGGCGAAGGCTTCTTCGCCGACTTCTTGGTTGCCTTCTTCGTGGATTTCTTGGTCGATTTTTTGGTCGACTTCTTCCCAGCCTTTTTGGTGGTCTTCTTACCGCCATCCGCGGCCTCCTTGGCACGGCGCTCGGACAACAGCTCGTTGGCGCGGGCGTCGGTAAGCGTTGCTGGATCGTCGCCGCGGCGCAGCGAAGCATTCGTGGTGCCGTCGGTGACGTACGGGCCGAAGCGGCCATCCTTGACGGACATCGGCTTGCCGGAGACGTCATTGTCACCCAGCTGCTTCAGCGGCGGCTGCGCGGCGGCGCGGCCACGGCGCTTCGGCTCCGCGTAGATGCGGCGCGCCTCGTCCAAGGTGATGGAGAAGATCTGCTCTTCGTTAGCCAGCGAGCGGGAATCACTGCCCTTCTTCAGGTACGGGCCGTAGCGGCCGTTCTGCGCGGTGATGACTTCGTTGTCGGAAGGATCCACGCCCACCTCACGCGGCAGGGACAGCAGCTTGAGCGCCTCTTCCAAGGTGACAGAAGATGGCTCCATCGAGCTAAACAGCGAAGCAGTGCCCGGCTTGAGCTTTTCGTCGATGTACTCGGCGATGCGCTTTTCCTTCTGCTTTTCCGCAGTCTTGGTCTCCCAGTTCTTGGCGCGCTTGCCTTCCTCGGCGCGCTGCTTGTCTTCGGCCTCGCGCTCCTGCTTGACTACCTCGAGGGCCTCGGCCTCGGCCTTTTCGCGCTCATCGTCGCGCACCTGCTCGGTCACGTAAGGACCAAAGCGGCCTTCCTTGGCCACGACCATGCGCCCATTAGCAGGGTTCTCACCCAGCTCGCGGCCACCCTGCGGGGTGGCAAAGAGCTTCTCAGCGAGCTCTTCACCTAGCTCATCCGGGGTGGTGGTCTCAGAAAGGTTGGCGCGCTGGTACTCAGGCGTGCCGTCCTCGTTGGTGCCCACGATGCGCTCGATGTACGGACCGTAGCGGCCCACGCGCACGAAGACGTCGCGGCCTTCCGAGTCGGTGTAAAGCTTCAGCGAGTTGACCTGGCGGGCGTCGATGGCCTCGAGGTTGATGTCGATGAGCGACTTCAGACCACCATGGCGGGCAATCGAGTCCGCCTTCTGGTCCTTGGCTGCGGCGTTGCCGAAATAGAAGCCGTTGAGCCAGTCGGTGCCGTTCTCGGTGCCGGCGGCGATGGCGTCGAGCTCGTCCTCCATGGAGGAGGTGAAGTCGTAGTCCACCAGCTCGGTGAAGTTGTTTTCCATCAGGCCGATGACCGCGAAGGCAACCCAGGACGGAACCAGGGCGTTGCCGCGGGAAAGCACGTAGCCGCGGTCCTGGATGGTCTTGATGATGGAGGCGTACGTCGACGGGCGGCCGATGCCTAGGTCTTCCATCTTCTTAACCAAGCTGGCCTCGGTGTAGCGAGCCGGCGGGTTGGTGGAGTGGCCGTCTGCCGTCACCTTGGTGACGGCGAGGTCATCACCCTCGTCCAGGTGCGGCAGGCGGGACTCGCCGTCGGAATTCTTGGCAGCCACATCTTCGTAAGCCTTGAGGAAGCCCGGGAAGGTGATGGTGCGGCCGGTGGCGGAGAACTCCACGTCCTGTGCGCCCTCGGAGGTGGTGGCGGTGGACGCCACGGTGACCTTCATGGAGGTGCCCTTGGCGTCAGCCATCTGGGAGGCCACGGTGCGCTTCCAGATGAGCTCGTAGAGCTTGAACTCCTCCGCGTCGAGCCTGCCGGAGAGCTCGCCCGGGGTGATGAACTTCTCGCCGGCTGGGCGGATAGCCTCGTGGGCCTCCTGGGAGTTTTTCACCTTGCGGTCGTAGATGCGCGGCGCCTCAGAGACGTACTCCGAACCAAAAATGGAGCTTGCGGCCCCTCGCGCGGCGTTGAGCCCCTGCTTGGACAGCGAGGTTGAGTCGGTACGCATATAGGTGATGTGACCGTTTTCGTAGAGACGCTGCGCGATACGCATGGTGCGCTCGGAGGTGTAGTGCAGGCGACGGCCTGCCTCCTGTTGCAGCGTCGAAGTCATGAACGGCGCATAAGGCTTGCGGGTATATGGCTTGTGCTCGACGCTGGAAACGTCGAAGGTGGCGCCCTGGAGGGCGTCGGCAAGCGCATGCGCCTGCGCCTGCTTGACGACGACCACCTCATCACCCTTGAGCTGGCCCCTATCGTCGAAGTCACGACCCAAGGCAACGCGCTTGCCGTCGATGGCGGTCAGGCGGGCGTCGAACTCCTCCTTAGCATTGCCCTGCGTCTGCAGGGAAGCGGTCAGGTCCCAATACTCAGCAGAGATGAACGCCATGCGCTCACGCTCGCGCTCGACGATGACGCGGGTAGCAACGGACTGCACGCGGCCGGCGGACAGGCGCGGCATGACCTTCTTCCACAGAACCGGGGACACCTCGTAACCGTAGAGGCGGTCAAGGATGCGGCGGGTTTCCTGGGCATCGATGAGGTTCTCGTCGAGCTCACGGGTGTTTTCTGCCGCCTCCAAGATGGCAGACTTGGTGATCTCGTTGAAGACCATTCGGCGCACAGGGACCTTGGGCTTGAGAACCTCGAGCAGGTGCCAAGCGATGGCTTCGCCCTCGCGGTCCGGGTCTGTTGCGAGGTAGAGCTGATCGCACTGCTTCAGCTTGGCCTTGAGGTCTGCGACCTTCTTCTTTTTCTCCTGGCTGATGACGTACAGCGGGGTGAAGTTGTCCTCAGGGTTCACGCCGAGGCGGGCCCAGGATTCCTTCTTGTACTTCGCAGGGACGTCAGCAGCGCCGCGTGGAAGATCGCGGATGTGCCCCACGGAGGCTTCAACAATGTATTTGTCGCCTAGGTAGGGCTGGATCTTCTTAGCCTTGGTCGCTGACTCGACGATGACCAGGGTTTTCCCGGCTGCTTCTGCCACTCGACTTCATCCCTTTCGATGACGCGATATCATGTCGCTGTTTCAAACCCTTTTTAGCGCTTCAGGATCGCGCACAATAAAAGGCAATTGAGCAATAGCGTACACAGTTCTTTTTCTCTGTACTTGTTAGGGCAGCTGCGCTGCCTTGTTTAAGCGCGGTTATACTGGTCGCTTTACAGCCAGCTGTAGCTTTGGGGGCCACGTTTCCTGACAGCGCCTCAGCACAGGGCACAGTAAAAGGCACACTAACACGAACAACACGCCCGATGGGGAGGAATGATGGTTGCATCCGTCACCGCATGGATCGAAATGGTCATGCTCACCCAATGGGTATACCCGCTGGTGGGAAGCCTGATCTTCCTAGACTGTTTCTTCCCCGTCCTGCCCTCTGAAATCCCACTCAATATGGTGGGTGCTTGGTCCGCGTCGCAGGGGTACCCGCACGTCCCCACTATGTTCTTCGTCGCATTGGTGGCAGCCATTCTGGGCGATAATCTCTGTTTCCTTCTGGGAACCCGCTTAATGGCCTTGGTCAACCGCGTCCAAAAGGGCTCCAAAGCCTACGAGGGCCTAGCGTGGGTCAAGCGCAACATGCGCCGCGGCGGTGGCGCCGCAATCATCATTGCCCGCTTCATTCCCTCAGCGCGACTATTCATGACCATTCTGTTGGGTTCGATGCGCTATCCGTGGCCGCTGTTTTTCTTCTTCGACACCATAGGCGTCTCCATCTGGGCTGCCCAAGCGCTAGCCATTGGTTATGTGGGAGGTATGGCCTTCTCCGATTCGCCGGCGCTCGCGATGGTGGTCAGTATTATCGCCGCAATCATCATCGGCTTTGGCCTACAGAAGGTTCAAAACGCTCTGCTGGAATGGTGGGATACCCACCGCGGATACGCAGAAACCCCCTAGGAAAATCATTCCTAAGGGGTTGCGCGAATTAAAGTTTTAGAGAGCAGTCACGTTCTGTGCCTGCAGGCCCTTCTGCCCCTCAGCGACCTCGAAAGAGACCTTCTGGTTCTCTTCGAGGGTACGGAAGCCGTTGCCCTGAATCTCGGAGTAGTGAACGAAGATGTCGCCGGAGCCATCTTCCATCTCGATAAAGCCGTAGCCCTTTTCTGCGTTGAAGAACTTGACGGTACCTTGTGCCATGGTGTTAAACCTTCTATATGAGTGTCCACTCGGTGTGGACGAAAAATTGGATTGTGGAAAACAAATCTTCGCCAGCACTAACAAAAAGAAAAACACTGAGCCAAGAATTCATCGGCCTGCCTCCCAGTGTGGCACGTTTGTTCAGTAGGCGATAGTTTGACGCAAAAGATTTTCGGGAAAGGGGGTAGCGTGACCAACCCTCTTGGCGAAGAACTCGTCGAGCTCCTGCAGCGACGCTACGACGGATCCACATGCACTTTCACCACCACCCTGCCGGCGAAACCGGCCAGCTATGCGCCGTGGCCCGAATGGGTTCTCCCTGGGCTGCGCGCCTTCCTTGAGGGCCGTGACGTGCACAAGCTCTACTCCCATCAGGTCGCGGTAGCCGAGCGCGCCTGGCAGGGAAACGACGTCGTGGTGGCCACAGGCACGTCTTCGGGCAAGTCCTTGGGATACCTGCTTCCCATCCTCACTGCGTTGGCAAGTGTCCCTACTGCGTGCGCGTTGTATCTCACCCCCACAAAGGCGCTGGGCTCGGACCAGCTGCACTCCGTTTTGCAGATGAGCAGAGAGGTCGAGGAGCTGCGCGGGATGGTTGCCGCGCCTTACGACGGCGATACTCCCACCGAGGCGCGCGCCGGAATCAGGGATGACGCGCGGTTCATTTTCTCCAACCCAGACATGATTCATATGTCGATGCTGGCCTCCCACCAGCGCTGGGCACGCTTCCTGCGGCATCTGCGCTTCATTGTGATCGACGAGTGCCACTCCTACCGCGGGGTCTTTGGCGCGAACGTGGCGCTGGTGTTGCGCCGCCTATTAAGGCTGTGCGATCACTACGGAGCGCGCCCGGTGGTCATTTCTGCCTCCGCCACAATGAAGGACCCGGCCATCCATGCGCAGCGTTTGACGGGGCGTAAAACCCGCGAGGTGACCGAGGACGGTGCGCCGACGGGCGCGCGAACGGTGGCGTTGTGGGAGCCGGGCTTCATTGAAGGCGCTGAAGGCGAAAACGGTGCCCCGGTTCGCCGCGCCGCAACCACGGAAGCTGCCGGAATGATGGCGACCTTCGTGGCAGAGGGCGCGCGCACCTTGACTTTCGTGCGTTCCCGGCGCGCCGCGGAGGTAGTGGCGCTACGCACGGCGGAAGACCTTTCGGGCGCGTTGGGTCGGCCGGATTTCGCCCGCCGCATCGCTGCGTATCGCGCGGGCTACCTGGCAGAAGACAGGCGCAAGTTGGAAAAGGCCCTCGATTCCGGTGAGCTGTTGGGCGTGGCGACGACTTCGGCGCTGGAGCTAGGTATCGATGTTGGCGGATTGGATGCCGTCATCACCGCGGGGTTTCCGGGCACGGTGGCAAGTTTTTGGCAGCAAGCAGGCCGCGCGGGCAGGCGCGGGCAAGGCTCCGTGGTGGTGTTGGTGGCACGCGACGAGCCGATGGATACCTACCTGGTGCACCACCCTGACGCGCTGCTGGGCAAGCCAGTTGAGGCGAGCGTGTTCAACCCGGCGAATCCTTATATCCTGTTCGGGCACGTCTACTGCGCGGCCGTCGAGAAGCCGCTCCAGGATGCGGAAATCGAGCAGCTCGGGGCGCACGACGTGGTGCATGCTCTGGCGGAGCGGGGGCTGCTGCGCCGCCGCGACCGCGGATGGTTCGCCACTCCGATTCCGGCTGGAGAGGAGCTCACGCCGGAGACTGCCCACGCGGCGGTGTCGCTGCGCGGTGGTTCGGGCGAAGAGGTCATGATCGTGGATGCTTCTGACGGGCGTTTGCTCGGCACAATCGACGCCGCACGCGCCGCCAGCCAGGTCCATCCCGGCGCGGTGTATCTGCACCAGGGCGAGAGCTACGTCATCGAGGAGCTGCACTTCGCCGACTACCTGGCGCTGGCTAAGCCGGACACCCCGGAGTACACCACGACCCCGCGCTCGACCACGGATATTCGAATCGTGCGCGAGGCCGACGAACTGGTGAACTACGCGCCGGGGCTGTGGGTAGCCAACGTCGAGGTAGAGGTCATCGACCAAGTGACGGGTTATCAGGTGCGTTTGCCTGATGGCACGGTGGGCGATGACATTGCCCTGGAGATGCCGCAACAGCGCCTGCATACCCGCGCGGTGGCGTACACCATCGATCCGCTGGCACTTGCAGCGATGGGCGTCACCGCAGCGGATACGCCTGGCACCTTGCACGCGGCGGAGCACGCCGCCATCGGTCTGCTGCCGCTGATAGCAACGTGTGACCGGTGGGATATCGGCGGCGTCTCTACCGCGCAGCATGCGGACACGGGCTTGCCCACGGTGTTTGTGTACGACGGTCACCCCGGCGGCGCCGGCTTTGCCGACGAGGGCTTCCGCCGCTTCCCCGAGTGGATAGCCACCACCTACGAGACGGTGGTCTCCTGCCCGTGCGAGTCGGGCTGCCCGTCCTGCGTGCAGTCACCGAAGTGCGGCAACGGCAACAACCCGCTGGACAAGGCAGGCGCCATCAAGCTGTTGGGCGCGCTGGTGACGATGACGCAATCAGGGCCCATGCCTGCCGACGCTTAGACAGGCCCGGCCCGCGCCACCGCCTCCACCCGCCGTACGGCAACGGTGACGATGACGTCGCGTTCGACCACTCGGCACTCCCGCAGCGTCGATTCGTTGTGCGCGGCCGTCTCCCGCGCCTGGGCGCACGCGTCCCTGCCCCGGGCGTGGTCCCAAGCAGCCGCCACGGCAGCCATGTCCGCCGCAACCTGCGCTTCGTGGCGCGCAGCCACCCGCCCCGCTACGGCGGTGACGCCGAGCAAGAGGGACACGATGGCCACGATGATGCCCGCATTGGCCACGGTGGCATAGCCAGCATCGGAGTTATGCCAGCGGTTCATCGCGTGGACCCGATCTCAGCAGGGAACACAGCACGCGCCTTCATCGACCCGAGCGGGGCCGGCACCGTGGCTTGTGCGGTCACGAGCCCGCCATGCTCAGCAACGTCGACGCTTGCCCCGTCACTCGAGAAGGGCTCCCCGATGGCATGTGCACGGGCAGCTGCCCCAGCGGCGTCGACAGCCGCGAGGTGTGCCGCCATCGTTGCCACCCCGGCGACTGCGCCCGCGGCCACGATGACCAGCGAACTTAACCCCAGAGCCGCCTCGATGGTGACCGAGCCCGTGTCATTACGCAGGATGCGGATGAGTTGCATAGCCTAGCGCGGAGTATTGGAGAGCGCGTCGGTGATGATGGATTCGATGGCGTCGGGAACCTGTCCGCCATTGATGACTGCATAAAGTACCGCAGCCAGCGCCGCAGCAGCGAGTGAGCCCATGGCGTATTCGATCGTCGACATACCCTCGTCGTTGCCTAAGACGGCTTTCATGCGAGTAGCTAGAACTTTCATATTTTTCTCCTTTGTAGTGCTGGTTTCTGTAGTTGATGTGTGAGATTCGTATTAGTGGATAGGTTGCTAAAGCAGCTGGGTCCCCAGGCTGATAATCACGGGCACGAGCCCCAAGACGATGAACGCTGGCAGAAAGCACACGGCTAGCGGAACCGCGATGAATACCCCGGCGCGCTCAGCGCGTGCCACAGCATTCGCGGCGGCCTCCGCGCGCAGCGTCTCCACCAGGCGGTGACAGCCCGCGGCAATCGCGGCGCCGGATTCACCCGAGAGCTCAAGCAGACCCGCCAGATCCGCCAACTGCGGTTGTTCACGCAGGACCGCGATGGCCGAAGACATCGGCGCACCAACCCCCAGCAGCGCGGCAGCTTCCTGCCACGCGGGGCAGGCGCTTGTCGACGCCACCCCAGCCAACGCATCGCGCACCGACAGGCCCGCCTCCACGCACACCGCGAAGAGCTCGAGGTCAGCCGCAACATCAAGAGGCGCTGGCTGCTGCCGCGGCCCATCGCGTGGCGTCTTTGGCCGCACGAGACGACGCAGCGGCGGGGCCGTGGGAATAAGAAGCGCTAGGGCCAGACAAAGCAAGGTCATCATGCCGCAGCCCTCCGCAGGATGTAGCGCGACCAGGCAAAGCCTGCGCAGGCAAGGGCCACACCGACGTCGAGAAGCAGGCCCCCTAATCCCCCGCCTAACAGGAACGATAATGAATCCGCTCCCATCGCCCCTCCCATCGCGATGCCGGCCAACGGCAAACAGGCCAGGATAAGCGCGGTGGCCTGCGGGCCCTGCAGCGAAGACTCCGTGGATTTGGCGTGGCGGCGCGCGGCATCGAGCTGGGCCTGGGCCTGCTCGATAAGTTCTGCGAGCGCGACCCCGTGCGCCGTCGACATGCGTATGACGTGGCCAAGGCGCACTACCGCCGGGTCCGCGGCCTCCACGAGCGGGGCGTGAATATGCCCACCGTGAGCAGCCATTCCAGCCGCAGTTTGAAGCGGCAGCCGCACTGCCGCGGGGCATTCTGCAGGTACCGAGTTCACACCGCGTTGCAACGCACCCGCCGTGGTGGCACCCGCCCTGAGATCCGCGGCAACCGTGCCGAGGAAGGTAGCCAGATGTTCCCGACCGCGCCGGGCTTGGCGGGCTTGATCGACGTCGCGGATATACCAGACCGCACAGACCACAACGAACAACACGGCCACTGCGACACTGACACGCCCGAATACGTAGCAGCCGAGCCCCCCGCAGAAGACCACCGGAACCACAAGTAGCCCGGCAGGGCGAGTCCGCGCGTTGCCTGGCTGCAGCCGGCGAGCTACCGGAGGCTGCATCACAAGGGCCGCTCCCGCTAGGAGTAAGAAGGTCATGGTGCAACCCCCAGGCGCTCAGCGAAGTCCCCGTAACCGGGCCCCTTGCCGGTATCGATGCTCCAGATAAGCTCGGGCACCACGGGGTTTCCTTCGAGCAGCCCGATGTGCGCCAGGCACCGGCCCTCTGGCCGCCGTTCCATCGCAAGCACCACGTGTACCGCCGCCGCCAGCTGCGAGTGTAGTGCGTCGCGGTCCAGGCCGCCGAGCCCGGCGAGGGCCTCCATGCGCGCTGGTACCTCCCAAACCGAGTTCGCGTGTAGGGTCCCAGCACCGCCGTCGTGGCCGGTGTTGAGCGCGGCAAGCAAGTCCACAACTTCCGCTCCGCGAATTTCTCCCACCACGATGCGGTCGGGGCGCATGCGCAGCGATTGCTGCAGGAGCCGCGCCATCGTGATTTCACCGCGGCCTTCCGCGTTAGCGCGCCGCGCCACCAGCGTCACCACGTGCGGATGCAAGGGCGCAAGCTCCGCGGTGTCCTCAATCACGAGGATGCGCTCAGAGTCTGGCACCGTACCCAGCATCGCTGAGAGCAAGGTAGTCTTGCCCGCTCCCGTTCCGCCAATGACCAGGAAGGAAGCGTGGCGTTCCACAATCGCCCGCAGCAGGGGCTCGACCTCTGCTGCGATGCTGCCGCTTGCCACCAGTTGGTCAAGGCTCGTTTGTGCTTGGCGGAGCACGCGCAAGCTAATGCAGGTGCCGCCCGCAGAAGGCGGGGCAAGCAGCGCGTGCAGGCGCAGGGCTGTGCCATCGGGCCGCGCGAGCCTTCCATCGGCGAAAGGCTGTGCGTCATCGAGGCGCACACCCGCCACCGACGCGAGGCGGGTGGCAAGCTGGCGTACCTCGGCGTCGCTGGCAAAGCTGACGGGCACCGGCTCCAAGCCGCTGCCACGGTCGATGAAGCAACTGCGCGGACCGTTGACCACAACGTCGCTCAGCCCCGGCTGCGTCAGAATCGGTTCCAGCACCCCGAGCCCAAGCGAGTCATGGCGCAGGCGGCGCAAAAGGTCGAGAACATCGCCATCACTGATGACGCCTGCCTCTGCCCGGATACGCCGGGCCAGCGCCGTGGTGTCGGCCACGAGCTCCGGCTCGGCAGCCACAATTCCGCGCAGCTTATCCAGGAGGCTGGTGTTACTCATGAAAGCACCTCGTCGATCACTCGCTGGGCAGCTGCGCGCAACGGGCGCGGTATGCTGCGCAAACCGCCTGTCTCCACGGCCTTGGTCAACCCGCGCACAGTGGGAATCTCCGCAATCGGGTCACAGTGCACGATGTTCGCAATATCCTCCGGCTCAAGCCCCGACCACTGCCGATGCCGTACCACAACACTGCACGCCATCTGCTGCGCACGCAGCTCCCCAACCAGCTGTGCACACGCCGCGGCGGAGCGCACCTCAGCGGCACAGACGATGATCACGTGTTCACAGACTTGCGGGATATCGCCCGGCGCGGCATCAAAGACAGCACCTTGTGGGTGCAACGCAGCTGCTTGGAAAATGGCCTCGCGCCGCGCTGGCTTGAGGGTCGCTACCTGCGCATGTGCGCTTCGCGACGCCGCCAGCACCCCCAGGTTTCCGTGCCGCGGCACCGCCCGATGCAGGTCCGTGGCGTTTACGGCGCCACTTCCCGCTGCAAGATCCGGCCACCTTGCCCCTGGTTCCTCCTCGATGCCAGCGAGAAGATCGAGCCCACCGGAGTAAGGAGCGGCGTCGACAAGCAGCCCTGCTCCCACCTCCACCGCGAGCGCATAGGCAAAGGTAGATGTGCCCACTCCCCCGGCTGCGCCAACCACTGCGAGCGCGAAAGATCCGCCGCTTTGCTCACGTGGGCTCACCTGATCCGCAAGCGCACTCAAGAGCTGCTTCGACTCAGCAGGCACGATGAAGGCTTCGGCGCTGCGGCATTTCATCGCGGCCTCGTAGTCAATGGGGCCGGGGTCGGCCACAACGAAGAAAACCGGGGCAACGCTGTGTTTGGCCACGAGAGCCGCGGTGAGCTTGTCTGCGATGACAACGCTGGCCTTGGGCAGGTGCCGCGGAAAGTCGCGTGGGTCTTCCACCGTGGTGACGTGCACGCTGGTAGCAGCGGCTGCTGCAAGAACCTCAGCGCGCAACGCGGAATCTCCCACAGCGATGGCGATGGTGACGTCTTGTGAACTCATGCCTTAAGCCTGCGGGTGACATAGCCGCTGTTTCTAGAGGCAATTTTCTCGCTGTGGATAACGCACCTATTGGAAACGCGTTGTAGCGATGCAGCGTGATGTGTCAGCAAATATGTGTGGAAAACAGCCGTTTTGTGCTTTCCTTTGCCTTGACCTTCGCGTGCACAAACAGGGCGGAAATAGATGATGACCCGCGCCTCGGGGGGGTGTGCGCGGGTCATCGGTAACCCGGCATCGGGGGGGGGTGAGCCGGGGCAGGCCGCACAGTATATCGGGGCCTTGCACCGCTCATTATGGCATGGAAGCGGGCCATTGACAACAGCAACCACGGCGCAAGGCACCCAAGGCCCCAGACCAAATGCCTAACGAGAGAAATCACAAAGTTCCGCCAACCTTGCCGCCAGCGCGTAACACCCTTAACATTGGTCACAGTATGATTCCCGATCCCCACCGTGCTGAAGCTATCGGCACGGAAGCCGCCTCCACCGCTGCCGATTCCTCCGTGCCCAGCGGCGATTCCCGCGTGGCTGCTTTCTTCGATCTGGATAAAACCATTATCGCCACTTCCTCCGCATTCGCCTTCGGCAAGGAGTTCATGCACAACGGACTCATCACGCCATCGGAAGCCCTGCAAATGTCGATTGCAAAAGCGGGCTACATGTTTGCAGGCCAATCCAGCGAACAGATGGACGCCACCCGCGACCAGTTAGCAGCAATGGTCGCAGGTTGGTCGGTGGATGAGGTCCACAACATCGTGGCTGAGACGATGCACAACGTGGTCACCCCGGCCATTTATGCCGAGGCCCGCGAGCTCATCACGTTCCATCAATCGGCGGGCCACGAGGTGGTCATCATCTCAGCTTCCGCATCAGCGCTGGTGCGCCCCATCGCCAAGGAGCTCGGCATCACGCGCGTGGCAGCCACCGAGCTAGAAGAAAGCGACGGCCGCTTTACCGGGGAAATCCTCTTCTATTGCAAAGGGCCTGCCAAGGCGCAATCAATAAGTGACATCGCGGAGGAACTGGGCGTCGATCTCGGCGAGTCCTATGCATACTCCGATTCGGCCACAGACATCCCGATGCTCGCAATGGTGGGCCACCCCGTTGCGGTCAATCCTGACCGACACATGAAAAAGCACGCCTTGGAACAAGGCTGGGACATCCGCACTTTCAAGGACCCGGTCCCCCTCTTTACGATGCCCGGCGCGAAGGAAGTAGGCATCGGTTCCGCAGTAGTGGCCGGAATCGCCGCAGTTGTGGCGGCTGGCCTGTGGCTGTCCCAACGCCCCTCGGCCTTCTGGGAACCCAAGAACAGCGCCTAGGCCGACCGCGCGATGCCGTCCGCTTCTTCCCCGCCCGCAATCCACGCCTTAAACAGAAACTCCAAGGTTTTGCCAGGCTGCTCCGGATAAGCGCTGATGGCTTCCCAATACTCATCGCGGTGGCGGTTGTAGTAGGTTTCGGGGACCGCAAAGCCACGCGGGTCGAAGCCACTGTGAATCGCCGCGATGCGGGCTGCAACCATGCCGATGAGGTGACTGCGTGAGCCAAAGACGCCGTAAGCAGCGAGCTCCGCATGCAACACCACTGGGAGCAACCGGTCAAAAGCCATTCCGCTAACACCGCTGATGAGACGCGCCAAGGCTTGGACACGCGCGGCGCCCGACGCCGCCGGAATGCCTGTTCCGCCCGCCACAACGTCGAGTCGCGCGAGAACCTGGAGCGGCGAGCGCGCAAAGGTGCGCACAGTAGTCGATTGCACCTCGGGCGCCAGCACCGAGTAGGTACTAATAGCGTTTGCAAGGGGCCCGTCGGCCGCATCTTCGGGCTGCAAATTCGGGGAGATAGTTAGGCCTTCGACGAACACCGCGGCCCGTGCGCCGCGCATCGCGGACTCTGCGGAAATAACATCGAATTTCCGTAAACCCGCCGGGCGGCGATGTGCGCGAGAAATTTTCTGAACCGCTTGCGCAGCCGCATTTTCCACCCCAGGTAATGCAAAGAGCGGGGCCAACGGGTCATTTTCTGCCATATCCTCTAGGATAGACGTGTGCGGCCTCTGCGATTCCTCACACACGCAGTTGTCAGGTTTCACTACTATGGCCACTACAGATTTAGACAAACGCTAGGAGTTACTAACCGTGAGCAACGACGGACTATTCACTGACGGATCGGACCAATTCGCACCGAAGGTCAATGCTATCCCGCTCAGCGATGCAGATACCTCGAGGCCCGGTGAGGTATCCGTGGGACAGCTGGTCTCCAACGCTACCGAGCAGATGTCTCAGCTCGTCCGCTCCGAGGTTGAGCTCGCCAAGACCGAGCTTGCTCAATCCGCCAAGAAGGGCGGCATCGGTGCCGGCATGTTCGGCGTCGCTGGCACCATCGCGCTGTACAGCTCTTTCTTCTTTTTCTTCTTCCTTGCGGAGCTGCTCGACCTCTGGCTCGATCGCTGGGCAGCGTTCCTGATCGTCTTCCTCATCATGCTGGTTCTCGCAGCCATCGTGGGCTTTATCGGCTTCAAGAACATCAAGAAGGTTAAGGCACCTGAGAAGACCATCCAGTCCACCAAGGAACTCAAGAAGTTAGTCCCAGGCAAGGCAACCAAGTCCGTTGAACGCGGCCTGTACACCTAAAACCATTTAGCAGCACTTTCCAACTTCGCTTGTCTCCGCCCGAGGCTAATTTTCTCCGCCCGAGGCTGATCTTCTCCGCCCGAGGCTGAATCTCTCCGCCCGAGCTCTCTAGCTCGGGCGGGTTTAGCTTTTATAAGACAAGGAAAGAAAGGAAACCGTTCCCATGGCCCAGACTCCTGCGCCGTTGCCCCCTTCAGTAGTTGAGCTCGAAGGCCCCTTCACGCACGAGTTTGTGCACACCCGTGGCATCAGGCTGCATGCAGCGACCGCTGGGTCACCGAGCGATCCGCTCGTCCTCCTCCTGCATGGTTCCTTCGGCGGGTGGTTCGATTTCAAGGACGTCATCGCCCCCATTGCTGAGCAAGGCTTCCACGTCGCTGCCCTCGATATGCGCGGTTTCGGAATGTCGGACAAGCCCCCAGTGGAGGTAGGCCAGGACATTCGCGCGATGGTCGGTGACATCACGGGCGCCATCCAGGCATTGGGCCACGATTCCGCATACCTAGTCGGTGCAGATTCCGGTGGTGCCATTGCATGGGCCGTGGCCTGCGAACGCCCCGAACGTACCTTGGGACTAGTCTCTGTTTCCGCGTCCCACCCCGTCGATCTGCGCCGCGCCATGGCCGCCCGCCCATGGGACTTCGGGTGGCTGCTACTGCGCGCAGGCCTATGCCGCCTAGCAGGGCCCATCCGCCGGCATAACCCCTTAATGCGTCCCTCCACTTATGAAAAGGAGCTGGCCCTCAATACGGATTCAAAGTTCCCAGCTGAGCGCCGGGGCGACGTCGCCAAGCTGCGCATTCAAGCCTCGCAGATAGGAAACGTCCGCCGTGGGATCCTGTGGAACCACCGCATGCGCACCGCCGTGCCACCGTTAAGCTGGATCGACTCGAAGGTCGAAGCGCCGGTTTTGTACCTGCATCCCAAGCAACAACTGTGGCGCCCACTCGTGCGCCGCGCTGAGAAACGCACGGCAAGCGCGTTCCGGAACGCCACCATCGCTCAGACCAAGAACCTGCCCCACATTGAGTCGCCCGCAGCCTTCGCAACGATGGTCAGCGAATGGCTCAACTCGCATGATTGGGAATGTGCGAAATAAGTAACAGTTAATCTATCCCGAGCGCCACCCCACACAGGGGGTGGCTTTTTCTTTATTTTTAAGCCTAAAATCCCAGTTCACGGGATACTAACTAGCGACTTATAGTTTTTATCACATGTTTATAAATTACAAACTCTTGAATGTGTGCGTGAACACAAGGTAACTTCATTTCAAACCTAAAAGGTTCGCAAATGTTCATCCAATGCTCTACGCAATTCGGAGGTCTCTCCCCCTTATGACGATCAAAAAACGCTTGCTGTCGTATCGGCAGCTTCCGTAGCCCTTACCCTCGCGGCATGTGGCAGCGACAGCAACGACAGCGCCGCAGGTGGATCCGCTAGCGGCGACAACCTAATCACCGCTTGGGGCAGCGAGCCACAAAACCCGCTGATTCCTGCAAACACCAATGAGACCGGCGGTGGCCGCATCGTTGACTCCATCTACTCCGGCCTCGTGTACTACGACTCTGAGGGCAAGGCTCAAAACGAAATCGCCGAGTCCATCGAGCCCAACGATGACAACACCGAGTTCACCATCAAGCTCAAGGAGACCAACTTCTCCGACGGCTCCCCGGTTACCTCAAAGAACTTCGTTGACGCTTGGAACTACGCCGTAGCAAACGACCAGCTCAACGCATCCTTCTTCGACAACATCAAGGGCTACAAGGAAGGCGTCAAGGAGCTCGAGGGCCTCAAGGTCGTCGACGATCTTACTTTCACTGTCACCCTGACCAACCCAGAGCAGGACTTCCCAGCTCAGCTCGGTTACTCCGCGTTCTACCCGCTGCACGAGTCTGCTTTCGAGGACATGGACGCCTTCGGCCAGAACCCAATCGGCAACGGCCCATACAAGCTCTCCGAGTGGAACCACAACCAGGACGCAACCGTCGTTCCTAACGAGGAATACAAGGGTGGCCAGAAAGTTGCCAACGACGGCGTGAAGTTCGTCTTCTACACTGACAACGACGCTGCTTACGCTGACCTACTCTCCGGCAACCTGGATCTCCTAGACTCCGTTCCGGACTCCGCTTTCGACGTCTACGAGGCTGACCTCGGCGACCGTGCAGTCAACCAGCCTTACGCTGGCTTCCAGTCCTTCACCATCGGCGAGAACCTCGAGCACTTCTCCGGTGAAGAGGGCAAGCTGCGCCGCCAGGCCATCTCCTACGCAATCAACCGCGAGGAGATCACCGAGACCATCTTCAAGGGCACTCGCACTCCTGCCAAGGACTTCACCTCCCCAGTTCTCCCGGGTTACTCCGAGGACATCAAGGGCAACGAAGTCGTGAAGTACGACCCAGAGAAGGCTAAGAAGCTGTGGGCTGAGGCTGACAAGATCAACAAGTGGGCTTCCCCATCCTTCGAGATTGCCTACAACTCTGACGGTGGCCACAAGAGCTGGGTTGATGCAGTGTCCAACTCCATCAAGAACACCCTGGGCATCGAGGCCGTTGGCGCTCCTTACCCAGACTTCAAGTCCCTGCGTGACGAGGTAACCAACCGCACCATCAAGACCGCTTTCCGTACCGGTTGGCAGGCAGACTACCCATCCCTGGGCAACTTCCTTGCTCCGCTGTACCAGACCGGCGGTTCCTCGAACGACGGTGACTACGCCAACGAAGAGTTCGACAAGCTGCTCGTTGAGGCTGCAAAGTCCTCCTCCCAGGAAGAGGCCGCTAAGAAGTACAACGAGGCTCAGTCGCTGCTGTTCGAAGATCTCCCAGCCATCCCGCTGTGGTACCCGAACGCCACTGGTGGCTTCTCCGAGGCTGTAAGCAACGCTTCCTTCAACTGGAAGGGCGTCCCGGTCTACTACGAGATCACCAAGAACTAAGTTCTGCGTTAAGCTTTAGACTCGCGCAACGCAAAGCTCCGTCTCCTGTCTGGGAGACGGAGCTTTTTGTTCGCTTGGCGACGCCCCCTTAGCTTCGCCATTTCCTGAGTCTTATTCATAAAATATGCACGGTTTTCCGCCGTTGCATGCTCGGAAGCAAGAATAACTTTCATCCCGCTAATTTTTGGATCTTCTATGCAGTGCTTCTAGTCTAAATGCGATGTTTCCCTACGCACCGCGTGAAAGGTACAACTGCATGAATCTCAAGAAGACTCTCGCTTTCCTAGCCGTAGCCACGGCCTCGGTTTCCCTGGCTGCTTGTGGCTCCTCCGACAACGGCGGTTCCTCTGACGGAATCGTCTTGGCCAACGGAGCCGAGCCGCAGAACCCGCTAATCCCGGCAAACACCAACGAAAATGGTGGCGGACGCCTAACCAAGCTGATCTATGCCGGCTTGGTCTACTACGACAACGCCGGCAAGACCCACATGGACGTCGCCGAGTCCATCGAGCCCAACAAGGACAACACTGTCTTCACAGTCAAGCTCAAGGACACCAAGTTCTCCGATGGCTCGCCGGTCACTTCGAAGGACTTCGTCGATACGTGGAACTACGCCGTTGGGAAGAACTTCAACAACGCGTACTTCTTCGAAATGATCAAGGGCTACAAAGAGGGCGCTAAGTCCATGGAGGGACTGAAGGTCATCGATGACTCCACCTTCACCATCGAGCTGGCCGCACCCGACGCCGACTTCGTCAGCCGCCTGGGCTACGACGCCTACTTCCCGATGCACGAGTCCGCCTTCGCCGACATCGATGGTTATGGCGAGAACCCAATCGGCAACGGCCCATACATGCTGGATTCCTGGAACCACAACGTTGACGCCACAGTGGTCAAGAACCCGGAGTACACCGGCGATCGCACAGCTCAGAACGAAGGCGTGAAGTTCACCTTCTACGCCCAAGGCGACGCCGCCTACGCTGACCTGCTCTCCGGCAACCTCGACGTATTGGATGCTATCCCAGACTCCGCATTCTCCACTTACGAGCAGGAGCTCGCCGGCCGTTCCACTTCCGACGCCTCCGCCCGCCAGGTTGCTTTGACCCTTAACGAAAACCTCGACCACTTCTCTGGTGAAGAGGGCAAGCTGCGCCGCCAGGCCATCTCCCACGCCATCAACCGCGACGAGATCACCGAGGTCATCTACAAGGGCACCGCAACCGCAGCCAAGGACTTCACCTCGCCGGCGATCCCGAACTACAACGACTCCATCAAGGGCTCCGACGTGCTCAACTACGATCCCGCCAAGGCGAAGGAGCTGTGGGACAAGGCGGACAAGATCAGCAAGTTCGAAGGGACGCTGCCGATTTCCTACAACGCTGACGGCAACAACAAGGCTTGGGTCGACGCCGTGGCAAACTCCATCAAGAACGCTCTGGGCATCGAGTCCGTGGGTAATCCGTACCCTGACTTCAAGTCCTTCCGTGACGAAGTTAAGAACCGCACCGCTAAGGGCGCAACCCGATCCAGCTGGTCCGCCGACTACCCGGCCACCAGCGCCTTTATCGGCCCCCTGTACGGCACCGGCGCCGGCAACAACGATGCCGACTACTCCAACCCAGAGCTCGACTCCCTCATCGACAAGGCAGCGTCCAGCTCCCCCGAAGAGGCCGTAAAGGTTAACGAGCAAATCCAGCAGATCCTTTTCGAGGATCTGCCCGCCGTCCCGCTGTGGTACCCGAACACCACGATCGGTTGGTCCGAGTCCGTCAACAACGTCGCGGTCAGCTGGAACGGCACTATCCCGTTCTGGGAGATTTCTAAGGCCTAGCCTTTCCGCAGCAGCATCGCCCAATATAGGGTGAGCCTGCTCACCACTTAGGGCAAAGGGCACCCCCATCTGTCGCTTCAAGTACAGAGCGGGTGCCCCCTATTTTTACCCCCATGAATAAATTGAAAATGCCTGCATATTCCACATTTATGCGGCTACCAGCGGCTAAAATATACCAACCTGCCAACCACTAGAAACCACACTTTTCTGTGATGCGCACAGATTCAGAGATTACTCATTGAGCGAGATCACAAACTAGGATTCCCTGTAGCCACGACAGGCAAACTCTCAAGACACGCGTAGCAGCCTCTGCCACAACCCTTACCCAGGGTCGCGACCTTCTCGATCGCGCGGCGTCGGCAAGCGCATGCTCACAACTAGTAAAGGACAACACTATGTTGCGCTATATCGGGCGACGAGTGCTCCAGATGATTCCGGTGTTCTTCGGAGCCACCCTCCTCATCTACGCACTTGTCTTCTTGATGCCCGGCGATCCGGTCGAAGCCCTGGGCGGCGACCGCGGTCTCACCGAGGCAGCTCGCGCTAGGATCGAGGCCGAATACAACCTCGACAAGCCGTTTATTGTCCAGTACCTGCTCTACATCAAGGGCATTTTCATGCTGGACTTCGGAACCACCTTCTCCGGAATCCCCGTCACCGAAGTTATGGCCAATGCTTTCCCAGTTACGGTGAAGCTCACGCTCATGGCCATTGTCTTTGAAACAGTCTTCGGCATCCTGTTCGGCGTCATCGCCGGTATGCGCCGCGGAGGAATCTTCGATTCCACCGTCCTGGTCGCTTCCCTGCTCGTCATCGCAGTGCCTTCCTTCGTCATCGGCTTTGTCTTCCAGTACCTCGTGGGTATTAAATGGCAGCTCCTTCCGGTGACGGTGGGCGCGAAGGCCAGCTTTGAGTCGCTCCTCATGCCAGCAATGGTGCTGGGTGCGCTCTCCTTGGCATATGTCATCCGCCTGACCCGCCAGTCTGTTGCTGAGAACCTCCGCGCAGACTACGTGCGTACCGCCCGCGCAAAGGGCCTTTCCAGTGGTGCCGTCACCCGCCGCCACGTCCTGCGCAACTCCCTGATTCCAGTGGCTACCTTCATCGGTGCCGACATCGGCTCCCTGATGACCGGTGCCATCGTTACCGAGGGCATCTTCGGCATCAACGGCGTTGGCGGAACCATGTACCAGGCCATCCTGCGTGGTGAGCCGACCACCATCGTTTCCTTCACCACGGTCTTGGTGATCATCTACATCATCGCCAACCTGCTGGTTGACCTCCTCTACGCAGTACTCGACCCGAGGATCCGTTATGCCTAATTTCGAAAAGACTACTCAGTACCCTGGCCAAGAGCACTACGTCAACGAGGTCGACGAAACCGGTCTCGGCGCTGTCGACGCCGTCAAGGACGAGTCTGCTCCTTCTTCCCAATGGGGAGAGGCATGGCGCTACCTGCGCCGCCGCCCGCTCTTCTGGGTTGCGGCCACCATGATCGTTATCGCAGTCCTGCTGGCGCTGTTCCCAGGTCTGTTCACCAACACCGATCCACGCATGTGCGAGCTGTCCAAGTCGCTCGCTCCTGCCGAGTCCGGTCACCCCTTCGGATTTAACCGCCAGGGTTGCGACATCTATGCGCGCGTCATCTATGGCGCACGTGCCTCTGTAACCGTAGGCGTGCTGACCACGATTCTCGTGGTCATCATCGGCGCCCTAGTGGGCGCCGTAGCCGGCTTCTTCGGTGGATGGATTGACTCCGTTCTCTCCCGCATCACCGACATCTTCTTCGCTATTCCGCTGGTTCTGGCGGCAATCGTTGTTATGCAGATGTTCAAGGAGCACCGCACCATCATCACGGTGGTCTTGGTCCTTGGTCTGTTCGGCTGGGTCTCCATCGCCCGTATTACGCGTGGCGCCGTGGTCTCCATCAAGAACGAGGAATACGTGCAGTCCGCGCGCTCTATCGGCGCGTCGAACATCCACATCCTCTTCAGCCACATCCTGCCGAACGCTGCAGCGCCGATTATTTCCTACGCCACCGTGGCGCTGGGTACCTACATCGTCGCCGAGGCAACCCTGTCCTTCCTGGGCATCGGTCTGCCGTCCACGTTCGTCTCCTGGGGCGGAGACATCTCTGACGCACAGGCTTCCCTGCGTGTTAACCCGGCCGTCCTGTTCTACCCGGCAGGCGCCCTGGGCCTGACCGTTCTGAGCTTCATCATGATGGGTGACGTCGTTCGCGACGCCCTCGACCCGAAGGCAAGGAATCGCTAATGAATAAGCCGCTACTTGAAATGAAGGACGTCCACATCTCCTTCGAGACCTCCACCGGTACCGTCGAGGCAGTTCGTGGCGTCAACCTGAGCATCTACCCAGGCCAATCCGTGGCAATCGTGGGCGAGTCCGGCTCCGGTAAGTCCACCACCGCTATGTCCATCCTGGGCCTTCTACCGGGCACCGGCAAGGTCACCAAGGGTCAGATCCTCTTCGAGGGCGAGGACATCACCCACTACAACAACAAGCAGTTCGAGGCCCTCCGCGGCAACAAGATCGGCTTGGTCCCGCAAGATCCAATGTCCAACCTGAACCCAGTGTGGCGTATTGGCACCCAGGTTGAGGAATCCCTCAAGGCCAACAACGTGATTGAGGGCTCCGAGCGCGGGAAGCGCGTGGTGGAGATCCTTGAGGAAGCTGGGCTTCCCGACGCCGAGCGTCGCGCCAAGCAGTACCCGCACGAGTTCTCCGGTGGTATGCGCCAGCGCGCGCTCATCGGTATCGGCCTGGCCGCTCGCCCGAAGCTTCTTATCGCCGACGAGCCGACCTCGGCACTCGACGTGACCGTGCAGAAGACCATCCTGGACCACCTCGAGCACCTCACCGAGTCCCTCGGCAACGCGGTTCTGTTCATCACCCACGACTTGGGCCTCGCGGCAGAGCGTGCTGAGCACCTCATCGTTATGCACCGCGGCCGCATCGTGGAATCTGGCCCCTCGCGAGACATCCTGCGCGACCCTGAGCACCCCTACACCCGCCGTCTGGTCACCGCGGCTCCTTCCCTCGCTTCCTCCCGCATCCGTGCGGCCCAAGAAGCCGGAATCGAGACCGAGGAGCTCAAGACCGGCACTGCAAGCCACGCTGCCAACATTGAGGAAGAAACCGTCATCTCCGTACGCAACCTGACCAAGGAATTTGATATTCGTGGTCAGCGCGGCGAGAAGAAGCTGCTTAAGGCAGTTGACGATGTCTCCTTCGACATCCGCCGCGGCACCACCATGGCGCTCGTGGGCGAGTCCGGTTCGGGTAAGTCCACCGTGGCCAACATGGTCCTGGGCCTGCTGGAGCCAACCTCCGGCACCATCGAGTTCGAAGGCAAAGACACTTCCAAGCTCTCCAAGAAAGAACTGTTCAACCTGCGCCGCAAGATGCAGGTCGTCTTCCAGAACCCGTATGGCTCCCTGGACCCGATGTACTCCATCTTCAAGTGCATCGAAGAGCCGCTGGCTCTGCACAAGGTGGGAAGCCGTAAGGAGCGTGAGGCCCGCGTGGCTGAGCTGCTCGACATGGTGGCCATGCCGCGTTCTGCGATGCGCCGCTACCCGAACGAGCTCTCCGGCGGTCAGCGCCAGCGTATCGCCATCGCCCGCGCCTTGGCGCTGCGCCCAGAGGTCATCGTCCTCGACGAGGCAGTCTCCGCACTGGACGTTCTGGTGCAGAACCAGATCATCCAGCTGCTGGCCGAGCTGCAGTCTGAGCTAAAGCTGTCTTACCTCTTCATCACGCACGATCTGGCAGTTGTCCGCCAGACGGCCGATGACATTGTGGTTATGAAGAAGGGCCAAGTCATGGAGGCAGGCACCTCCGCTTCCATCTTCAACAACCCACAAGAGGAATACACCCGCAACCTCATCAACTCGGTTCCGGGCATGCACCTCGAGATCGGCACTGGCTCCAACCTCGGATTGGCCAAGGAGTAACACCTCCCCCCTCGGTGCACCACAGCACACCGCAGGCCGTCACAAAGGCCCTGCTTATTCTTCCCCCTCAGGAATGCGATAAGCAGGGTCTTTCTCTATGGCGCAGATTGGGGCTTAGGGCTTCTAGCCAGCCACGCAGTTGCCGGTATCTACGGGCCGACTCAGCTGGGTGATGTCGCCGATGTGCTTGTTTACCTCGTCAGCGGTCAGTGCGTAGCCGGTCTCCGAGTCTTCGACGGAAGCACCAAACACAACGCCGAGGACTTGGCCATCGGTATTGACCAGCGGCCCGCCCGAGTTGCCCTGGCGGATGCTGCCGCGGACCGTGTAAGCATCGCGCTCCACGCGGCCCTTGGAATAAATATCAGGTCCCGCAATGGTGATGCGTTCGCGCACGCGTGCCATCCTTGCCGCGAAGGGGCCGGAGTGCGGGAAGCCCATGACCATAGTGTCGTCACCGGTATCAGCTGGAGTCGGCGCCCAATCGAGAGGGCTGATGCCCAGATTGTCGCTGTGCAAGACGGCGATATCCACATTGGGGTTGTAATAGACCACCTCTGCTTGGCGCAGGCCAAGGACCGTATCCAGATGGACCTTCTCGGTACCGGCAACTACGTGCGCGTTAGTGATCACGTAGTCATCAGCTGCTACGAAGCCGGAACCCATGAGGCGGCGGGAGCAGACCTCGGCGTCGCCAAGCACGTGAATGACCGAAGGTCGCAGGCGTTCCACCAGAGCAGGATCATTAACGTCCTGTGCTGGGGCCGCCACCTCGACGGCCCTGCCGGAATCCTGCCACGGCGAAACCAGCGGCGGCAGTCCTGACTCGTTGAGTACCGCCGCAACGCCATTGGGCAACGACGCCAACTGCGTTGGTGCAGCCCCATTGAGCACGCTCAAAATATGTGATTCCCGCAAGGCACGGCCTGGCGCGCCGCCCACGTTCGAAGCCAAAGGCAAGGAGATCAGCCAAATAACGAAGACCGCGGCAACGGCCTGAAATCCCGCGCCGATGAAAGAATCCACCCGCTGTTTCTTGCGGGTGCGCATCCTATCGCGCAAACGGGCACCGATACTCGCACCGATTAGCTGACCAATGCCCACCATCATGATGAGCACACCGATGGCGAGTAGAAAACGCAAGGCAGCCTGGTCTGTCAGCCGTATGGCGAATTGCGCCAACACGGTACCCAACACAACGCCGGCTACGATGCCAACAAATGACAAGACAGCAGAAATCGCGCCCTGGCGCCAGCCCGCCCAGAGGGCAAGCAAAACTGCCACCACGATGAGGATGTCTAATACGAGGGTCAGGGTCACGGGGCAAAGGTTCTTTCTTCGGTAAACGCGCGGCCCACTTAGAGCACAAACGCGAAGGCCATTTTAGCTAGGTCATCTTCTCATTATTTCGCGAACGCTTGAGTGCGCCGTGCAGATCATGCACCGAATTGTTATCCCATTCGCTCTCCCAGCCAGCGTGCTCCAAGATGGCGGAGAGAATCCCCCCAGTAAAACCCCAGATCAAATAGTCGTTGGCGCGAAATGCCGGCCCCTTCCACGGGCCAAAGCCCACCATCAAGCGATTAGTGGGTTCCGCCAGTTCGCGCAGCGGAAAGGTGAATACGTCGTCGGTTTCATCGGGGCTCGCCGCCCACACCTTTCCAGGAGCGTGCCAAAAGGCGGTAACGGGGCTTACCGGGTTACCGGTGGCTCGAATCTGCAACTGGTTCCATTGCTCCAGCGGCGTGACCGTGGAGCTTTCCAGGCCGGTTTCCTCCCACGCTTCGCGCAAGGCAACGTCGACAAGCGTGGCGTCCTCGGGATCGCGGCGCCCACCTGGGAAAGCGATTTGTCCGGAATGCGAGCGCAGCGACGGCGAACGGTGCGTCAGCAACACCTCGCCATCGTCGAAGGACGTGCCCTTAAACAGCACCAACACCGCAGCCTCCTTGCGCACCGGCGGCAGGTCCTTCACGAACTTCGTAGCGTGACGATTACCTATGCGCTCCTGCACCGCCGCTGCATCCACACCCTTGGCAGGGCGTAGCCACTGCGGCGCCAAGTCTGGGTTCAGCCTACTCATGCCAGGGCCTCCTCCACTGCTTTCTCAATGTCTGCGGTGGACTCGAAGGGCTTTATGTACTGCTTCTTCACCTCGCCCTTGTACACAACGAGCGTAATGGGAATAACACCTGGGAGCCCAAGCTGTCCGGCAAATTTATTGGAATCATCTTGGTAACTCGGCAGGTCAATACCAATGTCCTGGAGGAAAGCGGCGCCATTCGCAGCGTTGCTATCCGCGTGGACTCCCACCACGTCCCAGTCGGGATGCACCGTGGCTACTTCCTGCATGTACGGCAGTTCCGCACGGCACGGCTCACACCACCAGGCCCAGACATTGACCACTTGCACGTCCTTAGCAGCACCTTGTGCCTGCGCGCCCAAACATTCGAGGTCCACGTCCGCTACTGTGCCCTCCGGACACGCTGGGCGCTTGACGACGTCTCCCTCCCCCACCTGCGCAGACGCACTCGCCGGGGCATCGACGCCGCGTTCAGGCTCCTGCCCGCCACTGCCAAGCAGGTTGCGCGCACCAACGAAAGCCAGCACGGCGACGACGATGGCCGCGATGACTGAACCGACGATGTATGAGGTGAGCTTATTCATGCCGTTCAGCCTACTTCCCGCCTCGGACATCGGTCTTCCTCACGCCTTGAGCTGCTAAAACTCCGGTTGGGCACAGCTTCCGCACCACACATACTTCACACTCCGGCTTGCGTGAATGGCACACGCGGCGCCCGTGGAAGATGATGCGATGGGAAAACATCGTCCATTCCTCTTCCGGCAGGAGTTCAGCGATGTCTTTTTCAATCTTGAGCGGAGTCTTGCTCTGGCTTAGCCCCATCCGCTGCATAAGCCGGCCAAAATGAGTGTCCACGGTCAAGCCTGGGAGCCCAAAGGCGTTACCGCGCACTACAAGTGCCGTCTTGTGTCCCACGCCAGGCAGCTCCGTGAGCTCCTTGATGCCCTGCGGAACCTCACCTCCATAATCGGCCATGAGTTTCTCCCCGATGCCAATAAGATGCCCAGCTTTAGCGCGCTGAAATCCCAACGGCCGGAGAATAGCCTCCAAGTCGCTTCGCGACGCCGCGGCATAGTGCGCCGCATCCGGGTACTTGGCAAAGAGCTCGGGAGTTACCTGATTGACGCGCGCATCAGTGCATTGCGCTGACAACACCGTGGCCACGAGAAGCTCAAGCGGGTTGGAGAAGTCCAGCTCGCACTCAGCATCCGGGTATTCTCGGGCGAGCAGCTCATTGATGCGCGGAGCTCGACTTACAGGCGATGAGTCAAACATTCTCTTGAGCTTAGTAGGATACTGATTATGGTTTCATTGATCGTCGTTGTGCCTCTAGCCCTCGCACTGTTTGCGATCCTCATGGAGAAGCTGGAGTCAAAGGTCTTCGGGGACTGATAATTTTCCCCGCATCCTTTTCTGACCTCCATAGAAGTGTGACAATTTTTCACAGGGTTAGATAAAGTGACAAATTACACTGTAGGATGAGATTCGTTGCATAAGGGGCGCGCGCCTGTCTCGCTAGAAAACTTCTGGTTTTTCGATACACACGCGTCAGATGCTCGGAAAGACTCCGGGCATTTCTTCACCACTACCCCGCCAACTTCAAGGAGTAAAACGTGGAAGGCGTACAGGACATTCTTTCTCGGGCTGGTATTTTCCAAGGCGTTGATCCCGTCGCAGTACAGAACCTCATTGAGCAGATGGAAACCGTACGTTTCCCTCGTGGAACCACCATCTTTGATGAGGGCGAGCCAGGTGATCGTCTCTACATCATCACCTCGGGCAAGATTAAGCTTGCCCGCCACGCGCCGGACGGCCGCGAGAACCTCCTGACTGTGATGGGCCCGTCTGACATGTTCGGCGAGCTGTCCATCTTCGATCCGGGTCCTCGTACCTCTTCCGCAGTCTGTGTGACCGAGGTCCAGGCCGCAACCATGAACTCCGAGATGCTCAAGCAGTGGGTCTCTGATCACCCTGCTATTGCACAGCAGCTCCTGCGCGTTCTGGCCCGCCGTCTGCGCCGCACCAACGCTAACCTCGCGGACCTCATCTTCACCGACGTTCCGGGCCGCGTTGCCAAGACTCTGCTGCAGCTGGCTAACCGCTTCGGTGTTCAGGAGGGCGGCGCCCTCCGCGTGAACCATGACCTCACCCAAGAAGAAATCGCCCAGCTCGTTGGCGCTTCCCGTGAGACCGTAAACAAGGCGCTCGCCACCTTCGCACACCGTGGCTGGATTCGCCTCGAGGGCAAGTCCGTCCTCATCGTGGACACTGAGCACCTGGCAAAGCGCGCTCGCTAAAGCCTAAATCCATAAATAAAGCTCCTGGGAATCACTTCCGATTCCCAGGAGCTTTACTCTTAATTCCTATTTCTGGTCAGCCAGATACTTCAGCGCAGTACGGGTGGACTGCTCTGCGGCATGGCGCAGAACTGGGTCAACGTCGTCATACATCTCATCCACCAGAGTCTTCAGGTCAACGTCCTCGCCCAAGCGTGCGTAGACTTCCTTAATCTGCTCAAGGCGGTGGTGGCGGCGGTCAATGTACTTGCGTGCGACCTGCGAAACATCGTCCAAATCAGGGCCGTGGCCCGGCATCAAAGTGATGTCCTTGCCGCGCTCTTCCAGCATGTCCAAAGTCTTAAGGTACTCCGCCAAGTCACCATCCGTCTCAGACAGCAGGACGGTGTGACGGCCAGCGATGGTATCGCCCGTGAGGATACCCTCGAGCTGGGAATCCTTAGCCACACCAGACCAGACAAAGAACGAGGTCGAATCAGCGGTGTGGCCTGGGGTGTGGACAACCTCCAACTGCGGGGTGATGCCGTCAACGGTGATAATTTCGCCGTCGACAAGCGCTTCTGCCCCATTGCAGTAGTTCGGGTCAAAAGCTCGAATTGGCGCGCCGGTAAGCTGGCGCAAACGCTGCGCTCCAGACGCATGGTCGTCATGACGGTGAGTAACAAGAATCAACGCCACTTCACCCGCCTTCGCGGTGACGACGTTGAGGTGACCTTCGTCCTCCGGACCTGGGTCAACGACGATTGCCTTTGAATCTTCGTTAGCACGAACGATCCACGTATTAGTTCCCTCGAGAGCCGTGTAGCTAGGGTTGTCGCACAAGACAACGCCTACGGACGGGGTTACGGGACGCAATTGGCTGTATGCAGGATGCTCCATGATTATTAAGCCTATCCGATCACTTAGAAAGTTCCACGATAACTTCCACCTCAACGGGGGAATCCTTCGGAAGTACAGCCACGCCCACTGCAGAACGCGCGTGCGTGCCAGCCTCGCCGAAAACCTCCCTGATGAAATCGGAAGCACCATTAATAACTTCAGCCTGCTCAACAAAGTCAGGTGCAGAAGAAACGAAACCCACGACCTTAATTACGCGGGAGACGTTATCGAGTCCACTAAGAGAGTCGATCGCTGCGAGAGCATTCAGCGCGGCAGTGCGTGCATAGCCCTGTGCGTCTTCGATCGAGACGTCCGCCCCCACTTTGCCCGTGGCTGGCAGAACGCCCTCAACAACAGGCAATTGCCCGGAAGTCCATACTTGGTCGCCTACGCGAATAGCCGGAACATAGGACGCAAGTGGCTTCGCAACCTCCGGGAGAGAGTATCCAAGTTTGGCGAGTCGCGAAAGATGACTCATTACTGTTCCACCTCACGCTTGAAGTAAGCCACAACGTTCTCTGGATTCATACCAGGAGTGATGGTGACAAGCTCCCAGCCGTCTTCACCCCAGGAATCCAGAATCTGCTTGGTCGCGTGAGTTAGTACTGGCGCGGTAGCGTATTCCCATTTAGTCATAGACCATATACTACCGGTTTAACAGCCAAAATGACGCGTAAATAACGCTCTAGGTTTCCCTAGATTCCGATGAGTTCGCCGCCCTCAGCCAAGTAGTGCGCCCAGCTGGTAATGTGCGGATTCTTGCGCAGGAGTGCACGGCGCTGACGCTCCGTCAGACCGCCCCACACTCCGAATTCAACACGGTTGTCTAGTGCATCTGCGCGGCATTCATTAAGCACTGGACAATGGCGACAAATGACCGCGGCCTTACGCTGCTCGGCACCACGCACGAAGAGTGCATCTGGGTCACCGTTGCGACACTTAGCTTGAGTTACCCATTCACCACGCTCGGTTGCACTTACTGACTTGGCTGGACCCGTCACCTTCAGGCTTACGGTCATGGCTGGGTAGCTCCTTCCTCTACTACCTATCCCGCTAATCTTGCGAACAATTTTGACGAAATACCATACGCACGCATATCGCTCGCAGTATGATGTTTCATCAGGCGGAATATTATGTAACAACGGTAAGTGTATTCACACGCGTTAGCACTTGTCTAACACGTCACACTTTAGGGGGGAGTCTGCTATTCCCCGCTCACAGTTTCACCACGTAGGGTGTTCAACGTGACTGTCATCAAATCCTTGGCAAAAATTGCCCTCTCCACGGTCCTCGCGGGAGTTCTCATCGCCGTAGTGATTGCCCCCTTTGCGGGGCTTTCTGGCGTGGCGGTTGCCCGTACCAACGACACCATGCAGTCCGACTTACAGGATCTCACTGCTGGTGACACCCCGGGCGTAACCACCATTCTGGACGCCAAAGGCAACAGCCTCGCCTACCTTTTCGAGCAACGCCGTCACCCGGTGAGCTCCGACAAGATTTCCGATCCCATGAAGAAGGCCATCGTGGCCATCGAGGATCGTCGCTTCTACGAGCACGAAGGCGTGGACTTCCAGGGCAACTTTCGCGCGCTGTGGAGCAACCTAGCAGCAGGTGGAGTCTCCCAAGGCGCATCCACGCTTAACCAGCAGTACGTCAAGAACTATCTCTTACTGGTTAACGCCAAGACCGATGAAGAGCGCGCCGCGGCAACCGAGCAGTCCATTGCCCGTAAGCTGCGCGAGATGCGCATGGCGACCGACCTCGATGCGGAGTTGGACAAGGACGAGATCCTCACCAACTATCTAAACCTCGTCCCCTTTGGCAACCACTCCTACGGTGTAGAAGCCGCGGCACGCACATACTTTGGCATCCATGCCTCTGAGCTCACGGTGCCCCAAGCGGCGATGCTAGCCGGAATGGTCCAGTCTTCCGAGTATCTGAACCCTTATACCAACGAGCAGGAAGTCATTAACCGCCGCAACTTGGTCCTCCAGTCGATGGTGGATAATGGCGCTCTCGAACAGGCCGAAGCTGATGAGTACAGCAAGCAGGACTTGGGCGTGCTCGATAGCCCTTCCCTCCTCCCCAACGGCTGCATCAGCGCAGAAGACCGCGGCTTCTTCTGCGACTACGTCATCGAATACCTAGAGAGCAAGGGAATTTCCCGCGAGCAGCTCACACGCGGTGGATACACCATCAAGACCACTCTCGATCCTGATGTCCAAGACCAGGCGCTCAACGCAGTGCGATCCCAGACAGACCCCAAGACCCCGGGTGTCGCTGAGGTCATGAACGTAGTCAAGCCCAGCACGTCCACTCGCGAAGTGCTCGCTATGGTCTCTTCTCGCAAGTACGGTTTGGACCTCGACAACTACGAGACCATGCTCCCGCAGACCCACTCATTGGTGGGCAACGGTGCCGGCTCGGTCTTCAAGGTCTTCACCGCGGCAGCCGCGTTGGAATCTGGCTATGGCATCAAGAACCAGCTCGACGTCCCCACTCGCTATGAAGCAGAGGGACTCGGCTCCGGCGGCGCGGCAGGCTGCCCGGCTAATCGCTACTGCGTTGAGAACGCAGGCAACTATGCCGCAACCATGACGATGCAAGATGCGCTGGCTTATTCACCGAATACCACCTTCATCAAGCTCATCGAACAGGTGGGCGTGGAGCACGTGGTGGATATGTCGGTTAAGCTCGGTCTGCGCTCTTACGACGAAAAGGGCAGCTACGACGAAGAGACGTCGATCGCTCAGCACATCAAGGAATCCAACCTTGGCTCCTACACCCTCGGCCCTACCGCAGTGAATCCGCTTGAGCTTTCCAACGTGGGCGCTACGTTGGCCTCAGAAGGCATGTGGTGCGAGCCCAACCCCATCAAGCAGATCACGGACAAAGACGGCAATGAGGTCTACCTCAAGGTGCCGAATTGTGAGCGCGCGCTGAACAAGAACATCGCTAACGCATTGGCCAACAACATGACTGCGGACACCATCAAGGGCACGGCTTCTGCTTCCGCCAAGATGATGGGCTTTAGTGGCCAGGCAGCCGCCAAGACGGGAACCACCGAATCCAACCAGTCCTCCGCATTCTTGGGATTCAACTCCGGAATCGCTGCGGCTCCCTACATCTACAATGACGGAACCACCACGACTTCACTGTGCACCAGCCCAGTCCGCCAGTGTGGTTATGGCGATCTCTTCGGCGGCCTCGAGCCTGCCCGCACCTTCTATTCCATGGCTTCATCCGTCGCAGCCGCGGCCTCAGGCACGGTCCCCGATTACGACAAGGCCTATGACGACGGCAAAGTCAACTCCCTCCTCGATGGCCTCCGCGGCAAGTCTGAGAGCGAGGCTCGCTCCAAGCTCGAATCCGAGGGCTACCAAGTCAAGGTTTCGCAGGTCCAGGGCAACGGGGTTCCCTACCGCCGCGTGGTCCGCGCCATCACGGGTCCAGACGGGCTAAAGAAGGGCTCGGAAATCACGCTGCAGCTTTCCGACGGCACTTCTTCCGCACCACCGCCTTCCTCTAACGGTGGTGGCCGAGGCGCGGAGACCGATCAAACCAGTGGCGATCAGCATGCCCCGGATCCTTTCGGTAACCAGCGGCAAGGCAATCCCCCGCCGCTCATTCGCCAGGAGGACATCGACGCCATTGCCGACAGCGTGCGCGACCTCTTCGGCCTCTAGGCACACGCGCATTGAAAATCCCGCCGCCTCCTCTGCTTAGTGCAGGAAGACGGCGGGATTTCTTTTTGCGTCTTAGGCGAGCTTGGCCTTGACTGCGCTGGATAGGCGCTTGCCGTCGGCGCGGCCAGCAGCCTTGGCGGTGGCAACCTTCATGACGTTGCCCATCTGCTTGATGGTGGCAGCCTCGCCGGAGTCTGCCTCGACCTCGGCGATGGCCTCGCTGACGAGGACGTCGAGGGCGGCGTCGTCAAGCTGCTCCGGCTGGTACGCCTCGAAGAAGGGGACCTCGACAAGCTCGGCGTCCGCCAGCTCCTGGCGGCCATTTTCTGCATAAACCTCGGCGGACTCGCGACGCTTCTTGATCTCGCGGGAGATTACCTTAAGTACGTCCTCGTCGGTGAGCTCGTGGCGGGAACCGTTGGTTTCCTCGGCCTGGATGGCGGCGAGGAGCGAACGGATGGCGCTGGTGCGCTCCTTCTCACGGGCCTTCATGGCGGTCTTCAGATCTGCACGAATGGTTTCTTTAAGCTGGCTCATGTTCTTCAATCTACGCCAGGTAGGCTGTGTGGGGTGAAGATACTCCCGATTATCGGTGGCATTGCTGCCGCCGGCCTAGGCACCCTGGCGTGGGGTTACACCGAACTGACCAAGTTTGAGCTGAAGGAATACACGCTCCCGCTACTCCCAAAGGGGACGCTGCGTGGGAAAGAAGAATTCCGCATCCTGCACATCTCGGATCTGCACATGATTCCGGGGCAAGAAAAGAAGATTGAATGGGTCTCAGGCCTTGATTCCTGGGACCCAGACCTGGTGGTGAACACAGGCGACAATCTCTCCGACCAAGGTGGCGTACCGGATACTCTCCGTGCGCTCGGCCCGCTGCTGAGCCGCCCGGGCTTGTTTGTCTTTGGTACTAACGACTACTGGGCACCGCGCCCGGTCAACCCGTTTAAGTACTTGTTTGGAAAGAAACGCGAGCCCTCTTATGTTGACCTGCCATGGAAGGGCATGCGTGCGGCGTTTATTGAGCACGGCTGGCACGACGCCAACCAGGCCCGCGTGGAGTTCAAGGTCGGCGATGTAAAGCTGGCGGTGGCTGGTGTTGATGATCCGCACCACGACCTGGATGATTACTCCGAGATTGCCGGCACACCGAACGAGGACGCTGACCTGGCATTGGCGCTGCTGCATGCTCCGGAGCCGCGCGTGCTGGAGAAGTTTGAGGCTGATGGCTACCAGCTTTCACTGTCTGGCCATACGCATGGCGGGCAGATTTGTTTGCCAGGTTCGCATGCTCTGGTAACCAACTGCGGCATTGACCGTGCACGCGTCCAGGGCCTCCACGACTTCGGCAGAATGAAAATGCACGTTTCCAACGGCCTGGGCACCTCGAAGTTTGCGCCAGTGCGGATATTCTGCCGCCCCTCGGCGACCCTGCTGCGTATCACCGAACGCTAGGTAGCGCTCAGCTGGCGTTTTGTGGTTGACGCTCAGGCTGCGTTAAAGTATTCGGGTACCGATTAAAGCGGTTTTCCGGGATATGGCGCAGCTTGGTAGCGCGCTTCGTTCGGGACGAAGAGGTCGCAGGTTCAAATCCTGTTATCCCGACCATCAGCCTGGCTAGGTTTCTAGTCGGGCTTTTTCTTTTGCGCTTGGGCTGCGGGCTTGGGCTGCGGGCTTGGACTCCCGGATCTGCATAACTGACAACGAAGCACGCCCGTAGGCAAGAAATGATACCCTCGTTGTCAACTACGCAGATAGGCCACAGATCCGAGTGGACGCAACCGCATCCCAGCGAACGAAAAGCCCCCAGAAAGCAATAAAACGGGAAACGACGCGGCGCCCCTACAGCAGCCGCGTCGCCCCTATTCCCTATCACTCACAACGGATTGGAGAAACCGTTTGCCTACTCCCTAAGTAGGCATTGTGAGCAATTTTACCCTAGCACTGATTCATCATGGAACGTTAACCAAACCAAGACATTCACAGAAATCTCTGAACCAATACCTATTTGGACTACATTTTCATAGACCAAAAGGGTTCGCCACCTGGGACTTTTAGATTTCAGAACTTTCAGTTGGGCGCTTCATAACACCTAATGAGAATGCCGAAACTACACCAAGTACCCCCAACGCCGTCCACAGCAGCATGTGGTCGCCACCGTTACCCGCCACGGTCAGAGCCGAGGTAGTCCAATGCAGCGGAAGCAGGCCCATAACAACCTTCCAGGCTCCTCCCACCACAGCTGCCGCCACAGCGGACTTCCAGAACCAGCCCACCGCAGCAATCTGTGCCAGACCAAGCACAACTGCCAGGCCCGCGCCCACCTTGCCAAAGTAGCGCAGCAGGGCCGTCGTCAGCCCCGCCGACGCAAGGCTCGTCACCACTGCGGCTAGGCCAACCCACAGCGCGGCCTCACCAGTCGGACCCGTAGCCAGCAGGAAGAACATTATCTCCGCTAAAACTGCCAACACCACTACTCCACCGAACAACGGCAACCACGGACTGCGACCCGAGCACACCACAAAAGCCCCCAGACAAGCGCCACCCAGCGTCAGCACTACCGCAATCAACATGGCCACCACGGGGCTTAGCAGCCGCGCGTCTTGGACTCCGCCCGTCGGCGCAGGCAGCGCGCGCTGCACCTCTTGCACCTTCGACTGGTTCTGCTTTGCCATCCCGTCGACCTTTTTCGCGCCATCATCAAGCTGCTTTACGCCGCTCAGCGCCTCATCGACCTTGGCATCGAGCTGCTTCGTACCATCGTTGAGTTGCTTTGCGCCTTCGACAGCCTTGTATACACCGTCGTGGTAGCCATAGCCGTTTACAGCCAACTGGTTGGAAATCTCACGCGAGCCCTCCTTCAGCCTGGTCAGCTGGTCCGTTAGATTCTGATCCAGCTGGAAGTTGTTTACTTGGACACGCAGGTCAGCCAGCTGCGACTTGATATTGCGCGCCTCTGCGGAGTTATTGCCTTCTAGATCCTTAACGGTGCCATCGATGGCCTGTAACAGCTGGCCTTGCACCACCTTTAGCCCCACAATCTGGTCCACCGCAGCACCCACACCGTTTGCCACTTCCGTCGCGCCGTTGCCAAGCTGTGCCGTGCCGGATTGCAATTGAACCAAGCCGTCGTAAAGCTCCTGCGAGCCGGAGCTCAGCTTGTCGACGCCCCCTCCAAGTCCGTCCGCCCCCTCCTTCAGCTTGCCAGTTCCTGTCGCGAGCTGGCCGGTACCGGACTTAAGGAAGCCGGCTTGGGCTTGGGCTTCGCTGGCGGCGCGGGCGGCGTCGCTAAGCGCTGCGGAATCAGCGTTAGCGGCAGAGGGCGCCCCCGTGCCCTCACTCGACCAGGAACGAGCCGGATCCCAACCCGTGACGCCAGCAATAGCCGCGCCCGCCAGTAACGGCAGAATGAGGAGAATGCACAACAGGATTCCCCGCGTGCGGGACGGGCGGGAAGTCGATTCAGCGAGACGCGAGTTCATCCTTTCAAAATATCGCCACCACCACGGCAAACAACGCAGGCGCGCCGTTTTAAGCCAGGGCAAAGATACGGAATCCCCAAAACTTCAGCCCACTGATTCTCCCCCTAGCCGTACTTCTTCCTCTCACCGCTTGCTCCCCCAAAGACACTGCAGAAGGTGAGCCGCAGTTCGCTGCCGCCGAATCCAACACGGCCGCAAAAGAAACCGCCACTAGCGAGACCACTAGTAGCGGCATGCAGGGCCCCTGCTATGACGTCGAAGGCATGAAATCACGAGGCCTGAGCGACACTATGGCAGTGCACGCTCAGGCCTGTGATTAGGAGGTTGTATTACATGCTAGTTCTTCTCAGCGAAGAGCTCACGAACGCGCTTTTCTAGGCGTGGGGAAACTGCACCCCAGTAGGCGTAGACGCGCTCCTCGGTCTCTGGGGAAACACCAGCCATTGCATTGGTGATGTTGTCCGCCAGGCGCTCCTTCTCGTCATCGTTGTAGACGTTCTCATACAGGTCAGTTGCCTGAACCGTATCGGAGTCTTCAGCGTGGTGCACGTACGGTGCACGGACAAGGTCCAAGCCAGCCGGGTCCGGATTCACATAGAGGTCCGGAGCGGTGATGGTCTCCTGCACGGAGCGGTCGTTGACGTCGCCATCCAGGTAGCCGCCGCCCTTTGCGTGGCGGTTCGGGGAGTAGACAGGATCCTCAGGAGCGTTGAAGAGGAACTGCATGCTGCCCTCGTGCTCGTAGGTGTTGACCTTGTCCGCATTCAGCGGCTGGTTAACCGGCAGCTGCTTGTAGTTCGGCCCGATGCGGTAGCGCTGCTGGTCAGCGTAAGCAAAGACGCGAGCCTGCAGCATCTTGTCCGGCGAAAGGCCGATGCCTGGAACGAGGTTGGATGGGTCCAGAGCAACCTGCTCGATTTGCGCGAAGAAGTTACGTGGGTTGCGGTTGAGCACGAAGTATCCAACGTCAACCAGCGGGTAATCCTTCTTGGACCAAACCTTGGTGAGGTCAAACGGGTTGAAGCGATAGTTAGCTGCCTCAGCGAGCGGCATAATCTGCACCTTAACGTCCCAGATTGGGTAGTCGCCTTCTTCGATGGCGTTGTAGAGATCCTCGCGGTGGTAGTCGGCGTTCTTGCCGGCCTTCTCACCTGCCTCCGCGTCGGTGAAGTTTTCCACGCCCTGGCGGGTCTTGAAGTGGTATTTAACCCAGAAAGCGTCGCCTTCCTCGTTGACCCACTGGAAGGTGTGGGAACCGTAACCGTTCTGGTGGCGGGTGGTCTTCGGGGTACCACGGTCACCCATCAAGTAGGTGACCTGGTGGGTGGACTCTGGGTTGCGGGTCCAGAAGTCCCACTGCATATCCGCGTCACGCAGGCCGTTGACACCAAGGCGCTTCTGGGAGTGAATAAAGTCCGGGAACTTCATACCGTCACGCAGGAAGAAGACTGGGGTGTTATTGCCCACGATGTCGTAGTTGCCATCCTCGGTGTAGAAGCGCAGGGCAAAGCCATGCACATCGCGCCAGGTATCCGGGGAGCCCTGCTCACCAGCAACGGTGGAGAAACGGCCCATCATCGGGGTGACGGTGCCAGGCTGGAAGAGCTTTGCCTTGGTGTACTTGGAAACATCGTTGGTGATATGCAACTCACCGAAGGCACCATGCCCCTTAGCATGCGGCGTGCGCTCTGGCACGCGCTCGCGGTTGAAGTGGGCGAGCTTTTCGATCAGATGGATGTCATTGAGAACAACAGGGCCATTCTGGCCGGCAGTAATGCTGGTGTTCTCGGTCGCAATCGGCTGACCGGAGGGGCTGGTGGTGTTTGGGCCGCCCGCTGGGCGCTGACCCTTGTTGAGCACCTTGTCAGCTTCGGAGTTAGTCATGGAAAGCCTCCTAAAAGAAAATAGTTGATAATTGGGGTCGATTATCAATCACGGACAAGTAATAGCCTACCCTGTTTAATAGGTTTCTGCAACAGAAATTTCCAAATTGATAAGTATTGACAGCAAAGTCTGAATCAACTGTCATACTGGTAAGTTCATGGTGGTGAAACACCACTCCGAACATGACGACGCACGCGTCACCGACCTTGCCCTCAGGGCTGGTCGTGGCGACCGCGCGGCGCTAACGGAGTTCATCAAATCCACGCAGGACGACGTGTGGCGGCTACTCGCCCACCTAGGCGGCCCGGAAATCGCCGATGACCTCACACAAGAGACCTATTTGCGGGTCATTGGTGCCCTCCCCCGCTTTGCTGCGCGTTCGTCGGCACGCACCTGGCTCCTATCCCTGGCACGGCGGGTCTGGGTGGACAACATCCGGCACGACATGGCTCGCCCGCGCAAGTCCGCCACGGAGTATGAGGACGCGGCGGCCCAGGCCCCAGCAATCGAGAATTCAGGCACGTGGAGCGATTGGATCGACGCACGTGCGCTTATCGACGCCCTCCCTGCCGACCGCCGCGAAGCCCTCATCCTCACCCAGGTCTTGGGCTACACCTACGAAGAAGCAGCCAAGATCGCCGGCGTGCGCGTCGGCACGATTCGCTCGCGCGTGGCTCGCGCTCGCAAGGACCTTATTGAAGGAACCGATCCTTCCACAGACTAATAGCCTGCGGTCACAAGGTGAACACACGTAGACGGTGGCCGCTGCCTACCACCTACGAGAAGGGCTGCACGCATAACGACACCTGTGGCTTAACCACCGCTGGAGCTTCACAGGATTCCCAAGTGCAAGGAAATCGTTATCTACTAGTTATCAGCACTGCGATATAGCCATAAAGCCTGCGCTTTTGGGGCTGAATACTGAACGGATTTCATAATTTTCCACGAAATGACCACTATTTGGCTGGCAGTTCCCAGGCAAACGAAAGTAACCTGGTTAAAGACACACGTGACAAATCGACAGTCGACCCGACCCAGCGCGCGATAAGACGCGCGCATTTCTTTTGCTCGGCGCGTGTGGGAATGCGAGAAATCTCCTCATGCTGAAACGTGCATTGGCTATCTCCATGGCGTTTATTGGCGTCATTGTTGGCGCAGGCTTTGCATCCGGCCAGGAAGCGATGCAGTACTTCGTAGCCTTTGGAAACCAAGGATTCTGGGGCGTCGCCTTAGCCGCAGGTTTGATGCTCATCACGGGTATCGCCATTTTGCAGTTGGGCTCCTATTTCCAGGCCTCAGAGCATACCGCAGTGTATGACAAAATCTCGGGACCGATTACATCCAAGATTCTCGACTGGTCCACCATTGCGACCCTTTTCTCCATCGGCTTCGTTATGTTTGCTGGTGGCGGCTCAACCATCAGTCAGCAGTTCCCCGAAGTCAAGCTGTGGATGGGCGCGACCATCATGTTGGTGCTGGTTCTTCTCGTGGGCTTACTTGACGTCGACCGAGTCACTACCGTCATCGGTACCATCACGCCGTTCGTCATCTTTTTCATTGTGTTGGCCACCGGCTACACCATCGCGACTGCTGACGTTGACTTCGCGCAGCTCAATGACTTTGCCGTCAACAACGTCGACACCAGCCTTTCTCACTGGTGGCTTTCTGCACTGAACTACACCGGCCTGAACGTTATGTGTGCTGTGTCCATGTCCATCGTCATTGGCGGCAACATCCTTGATAACCGCGCAGTAGGAATTGGCGGCTTTATTGGCGGCATCATCTACCTCATCCTGCTCACCCTTTTGGTTGTCTCCTTGTTCATGGTGGCGCCGCAGGTCAATGGTCAGGATCTACCGGTGCTTGCACTCATCAACACTCTTAATCCGTCGCTCGGTTACATCATGACGTTCGTTATTTACGGCATGGTATTCAACACCGCGATCGGAATGTTCTATGCGCTGGGCAAGCGACTGACCCGCAAGAAGCCAAAGCTCTTCTACCCTGTTTATGCCGCTTCCTGTGTAATCGGCTTTATTTTGTCTTTCATTGGTTTCCAGTCCCTGGTCAGCAATGTCTACCCAGTCCTGGGTTACTTGGGATTGCTCATGATCGCTGTGATGGTGTTCAAATGGATCACCAATCGTGACAAAATCACGTCGGAGAGCAAGCGCCGTCATCGTGCGCACATCTTGGTCCAGCGCAAGCTAGACCCGCGTCAACGATTCACCAAGAAGAATCAGAAGGAGCTCGCAAAGCTCGCGGCCGCTTCCAATATGAAGACCGACGAGTTTGAGGACGCCATCGCCGAAGAAATCCACGAGGAGCTCGAGGCAGATGAAGAGCTCGAATACGACCGTGAAGATCCTGATCCTTCAGTTGTCTTCGTCGAGCACACCAAGCCGGAAGTTCCACGAGACTAATACAAAGCTCTCTCCTCTTCCTGCTTAAGCAGACCTTTCCAAGGCGTATGAGTTGGCCTAACCCAGCTCATACGCCTAATGTTGTACAACGCACACGTGATAAATCGAACGTCGAACCGGTATTGCGCCACCATGGCAGCAAACGCCTCGCACACAAACTGCACGCCTGCAAAATGATGAGCGCGGACTTACCCTCCCGGCGCGTGTGAGATAGCGAGACTCCCCCACACCTTATGTTTAAACGCGCAGTGGCCATCTCTATGGCCTTCATTGGCGTTATGGTCGGCGCTGGTTTTGCCTCCGGCCAGGAAGCCATGCAATATTTTGTTTCCTTCGGCACGCTTGGATTGTGGGGGATGGCGCTGTCCGCCGCCCTCATGATCGTTGCTGGCATCGCCTTCCTACAGCTTGGATCCTATTTCCAGGCTTCGGAGCATACCGCCGTCTACTCCCAAATCACCGGGCCGATCACCTCGAAAATCCTTGACTGGGCCACCATTATCACGCTTTTTGCGGTGGGCTTTGTCATGTTCGCCGGCGGCGGCGCCAACCTCGCCCAACAATTCCCTTCCCTGGCAACGTGGGTGGGCGCCTTGATCATGCTGGTGTTGGTGCTCATCACGGGGCTTCTCGACGTCGATAAAGTCACCGCTGTCTTAGGCCTTATCACGCCTTTTATCATCGTCTTCATCGGCTTCGTCACTATCTACAGCTTGGTAACGAACCAGACGACCTTGGAAGAAGCAAACAACTACGCCATCCACAACGTAGATCCCGCAATTGCTAATCCGTGGATCGCCGCCCTTAATTACACCGGCCTAACCGCTATTTGCACCGTTTCGATGGCCATTGTGATTGGTGGAAACTTCCTAGACAACAAAACCGTCGGCCTAGGCGGTGTTATTGGTGGCGCTATTTTCCTGTTCATGCTGGCGTTGCTGGTCTGCGCCCTATTCTTTGCCGCACCGCAGGTAAATGGCCAGGCAATGCCTGTCCTAGCGTTGATTAACACCATCCACCCCGCTCTGGGTTACGCAATGACCTTTGTCATTTACGGCATGGTTTTCAACACCGCAGTGGGCATGTTCTACGCGCTGGCTAAACGCCTGACGCGCGGCCATGAGAAGCGCTTTTACCCCGTTTACCTCATTACCTGCCTCATTGGCTTTGCGCTGTCCTTCGCTGATTTCAAGGAGCTCGTCGGACTGATTTATCCAATTCTCGGCTACGGCGGCTTGGTGGTCATTGCCACCATGCTCTTTGGCTGGGTTAAAAACCGCGGCAAGATGGTAAAGGAATCAGACCGCCGCACGCGTGCTCGTACGCTGGTCCAGCGCCGCCTTGATCCGCGTGAGCACTTTACCAAGAAGAATGAAAAGGAACTGCGCACCTTGGCCACGGCCTCCAACATGGAAACTGCGGAGTTTGTCGATGCCGTCGAAGAAGAAATCCACGAAGATCTCGAGGCAGATGAAGAGCTCGAATACGACCGTGAAGATCCTGATCCTTCCGTGGTCTTCGTCGAGCACACCAAGCCGGAAGTCCCAAAGTAAGAATCCGAAGTAAATAACTAAAAAGGAGCTTGTACATCCGTTTATTGGATGTACAAGCTCCTTTCTGTGTTTTATGGCTTTGTTTTAGGTCCGCGCGCTAGACCAACAGCTCGGCAATCTGAATTGTGTTCAAAGCTGCGCCCTTGCGCAGATTATCGCCGGAGACAACCAGCACGAGGCCCTTGTTGTCATCCACGGACTGATCCTGGCGGATGCGGCCCACCAGGGACTCATCGATACCTGCAGCAGCAAGCGGAGTCGGAACGTCGACGACCTTGACACCGGGGGCGTCGGCAAGCAGGCGGCGTGTCTCGTCCGGGGTGATTGCCTTGTCGAACTCCGCATGGATGGTCAGGGTGTGGCCGGTAAATACCGGGATGCGAACGCAGGTGCCAGCAACCTTGAGCTTAGGAATACCCAGGATCTTGCGCGACTCGTTGCGCAGCTTCTGCTCCTCATCGGTTTCCTCAGAGCCATCATCAACCAAGTTGCCAGCAAAAGGCAGCGCGTTGAAGGCAATCGGAGCAACGTATGGGCCAAGCTCTTCCTCAGAGACCTCCAGAACAGAGCCATCATGGACGAGTTCTACGTTGCGATCTCCAATCTCGGCAGCCTGCTTGGCCAAGGCCTCAACGCCAGCCAAGCCAGAGCCAGAAACTGCCTGATAAGAAGACACGTGCAAACGGTTCAGGCCAGCAGCATCGTGCAAGACCTTAAGAACCGGCATTGCGGCCATGGTGGTGCAGTTCGGGTTAGCAATGATGCCCTTCGGCGGATTCTTTGCCTCCTCCGGGTTTACCTCAGACACGATAAGCGGGACCTCAGGATCCTTGCGGAATGCAGAAGAGTTATCCACTACAGTTGCACCAGCAGCGGCGAAGACCGGGGACCAATCGCGCGAGGTAGCGCCACCGGCGGAAAACAGAGCAATGTCTACGTCAGCAATGGAGGCCTCAGTGACCTGGGAGAGATCTTCAACCACGATCTTTTCACCACGGAACTCCAGCTCCTGGCCAGCAGAGCGCGGTGACGCAAAGAAGCGCACCTTATCCGCAGGGAAGTTTCGCTCTTCAAGGATGGAGCGCATTACGCGTCCTACCTGGCCGGTAGCTCCTACGACTGCAATGGTGGTCATGAAAATTTCCTTCTTTCCCTGAAATGTTTTTAGCGGCCCGTACCAGCGTAGACGGTAGCTTCTTCTTCGCCGCCCAGCTGGAACTTCTCGTGCAATGCCACAGCCGCCTTATTGAGGTCAGTCTCGCGGACGAGCACGGAGATGCGGATCTCGGATGTGGAGATAAGCTCCATGTTGACGTCGGCGTCACGCAGCGCTTCGGTGAAGTCTGCGGTAACACCCGGGTGAGACTTCATGCCTGCACCGACTAAGGAAACCTTGCCCACTTGGTCGTCGTAAAGCACGTTTGCCCAGTGACCCTCGTTCTTGAGCTTGGTCAAGATCTCCATCGCGCGCGGGCCATCGGCACGCGGGCAGGTGAAGGTGATGTCGGTGGTGCCGGACTCCAGGGAAGAGACATTCTGCAGGACCATGTCGATGTTGATCTCGGCCTCGGCGATGGCGCGGAACACCTTCGCTGCCTCACCCGGGCGGTCCGGGATGCCCAAGACGGTAACCTTGGCTTCAGAGTTATCGGTCGCGATGCCAGTGAGTACTGCTTCTTCCACAGGGATATCCTCCATTGAACCGGCGATCAAGGTGCCGGGGTCGTTTGAATAAGACGAGCGAACTCGCAGGGGTACGTTGAATGCACGGGCGTATTCCACGCTACGCAGGACAAGAATCTTGGAGCCGACGGCCGCCATCTCCAACATCTCTTCGAAGGAGAGCTTCTCCAGCTTCTGTGCATCCGGCACAATGCGTGGGTCCGCGGTATAGACACCATCGACGTCAGAGTAGATCTCACAGACATCGGCTTGCAGCGCCGCTGCGAGGGCCACGGCGGTGGTGTCGGAGCCGCCGCGACCCAAGGTGGTAACGTCGCGGCTTTCCTTATTAACGCCCTGGAAACCAGCGACGATACAAATCTTGCCTTGATCCAGAGCCTCAGTAATGCGGCCCGGCGTGACGTCCACGATGCGCGCGTTGCCGTGGCGCTCAGTGGTGAGCACGCCAGCTTGGGAGCCTGTAAAGGACTGAGCTTCCGCGCCAAAGGACTCCACGGCCATGGCCACCAAAGCGTTGGAAATGCGCTCACCCGCGGTCAGGAGCATGTCCATCTCGCGCTGCGGCGGCACCGGGTTTACTTGGGCTGCCAGATCCAGCAGCTCATCGGTGGTGTCCCCCATGGCGGAGCAGACAACAACCACGTCGTTGCCCGCCTTCTTGGTAGCCACAATGCGCTCGGCGACAGCACGGATGCGCTCCGCGGTTTCGAGGGATGAGCCTCCGTATTTTTGAACGATCAGGGCCACGTTGGGATATCCACCTTTCACTGTGCTTTTCCCGCGACAGGCTATAGCCACAGGGCCGATAAGCCCTGCTATACCTGTCGTGCATTAGTCAGTTGTCCATGCTACCCCGGCGAGGTACTTCCTTTCACAATATGTGAAGGGGATCAAAGTGTTTTTATTCACCAATCATGCATTGCGCCGTATTTTTAGCGCCGCTCCGCCACCATAACGCAGCAACCCCGCAGCTGCCCGCATATACAGAAATCACTACACACGCCTGAATCATTCGTTATATTCACGGCGCCTTGAGTACGGTGGTGGGGTGTTCAGCAATCTCTTGGCGGTCTTGTTCGCCCTCGCCTCGGCCCTCACCGTGGCGTGGGGAACCGTCATCCGCCACCGGATCGCTCTCGAAGCGTCAAGTTCCGTCATGCGCACAGCCATGGGCAACCCCTTATGGTGGGTCGGCACCCTAGCAGCAGTGGTGGCCTATTGCCTGCAAATCATCGCTTTAGGATTCGGAACCCTGCTGGTGGTCCAGCCCATTTTGGTGCTTTCCCTCATGTTCACGCTCCCCCTTTCCGCCTGGTACTCCAAGCGTGCGCTGTCATTTCACGAGACCTTCTGGTGTGCGGCGCTGACAATCGCTGTGGGCGTCTTGGTGGTCTACGGCCGCCCCACTGCCGGCAATCCCCGTCCCTCCCTCAATGAATGGTGGCCGCCGCTTGTGTGTGGTGCCGCTGGTTTGGCCCTTTTAGGTCTGTTCGCCTGGCGCTACCGTGCCCGGCGTGCGCTCGCCCTGGGAACAGCCTGCGGCGCGCTCTATGGCTACGTCGCACTCTTGTCCAAGTCCGTGGTGGACATTTTCACCAACGATGGGCTGTGGCAGCTCGCGCAATCGTGGCAGCTATACGGCCTCGTCTTTCTGGCTGGAACAGGCACGGTATTACAACAGTATTCTTTCCATGCCGGCCCGCTCGCGCAGTCGCTTCCTGCCATGACCATCATGGAGCCCATCATCGCCTTCAGCTTGGGTTATGCAGTGCTCGGCGAGGAATTCCAAGTAGATTCCATCACGGGCTGGTCCGTGATGGCCGCCGCCTTGGCCGTCATGATTCTAGCAACGATCGTCCTCTCTCGGCGGCCAGTGGGACGTGCCCAAGTGCAGGCCGATAATTAGCTCGGCCCGGCCAGCGCGTTATAAATCGCCCCTTCAAAACTGCTAAATCGCCCAGTCAAAAACAGCCAGCATGTGCGCCGAGAACCAGGCGCCACCAAGCACCACTGCGCCCATTACAAAAGCCATCTGACGGGAGCTTGCCCACTTACTCATTTCGATTGTCCACGGAATAAAGAGCACGGCAGCCGGAAGCAGAAGGCGTGGGCGCGAGTGCATGATTCCGTCCGAGAGCAGCACGTTAGCTATGAGCGCTGCCGAAAAGAGCCACACCGGCAGCGGAAGCTTGCGCCAGGCAAGCACCAACAGAATGGGAGCGCCAACGATGACCAAGGTAGATAGCAGAAATCCTGCGTGATCCGCGGTCATCAGCGTGGATTTAACCCATTCAAAGGTGGCCACGCCGAAGTCGAACTGTGAATTCCAGTGTTCTTTCTGAATTCCAAAATATCCACCGGCGGCAGCTAGGTAGTGGTTGGCCATCGTGAGATAACCCAGCAGCGGCAACGCCGAGGCCACCAGCGCCACCCACGCCTTCCATTCCCGTGCGCCCCACAACAGCACAATCACGCCGAAGACCAAGATCACGTCCGCCGAGGTCAGACGAACGGCAGACAGCGCAAAAACCAAAAGTCCCGCGAGCAGCCATTTCCGGTCAATGAGCGCAACGAGCGCCCACATTGTCAGCGCGCCAAACAGCGCCTCCGTGTACGGCATCGCGAAGACGATGGACATCGGCGCTGAGGTCACCGCGATTGCTGCGGCCACGCGTGCCTTGAAGTCCGCACCCATGCGCTGCGCGATTGCCATAACACCCGCGGCCATGACCACGGTAAACACAAAATTCAGGAGGATAGCGGCGACGGGTTCCGAAAATCCCAGGAAACTGACGAGCTTAATGAGCAAAGGAAAACCCGGAAAGAAGGCCATCGTCGTTTCATAAACGTTGCCCTCGGTCACAATATCGGCGTTGAAGTAGCCGGCGCGTGCAATTTCTGTGTAGTATACGGCGTCCCATTTATTGAGCAGGCCCCACAAATTATCATCGTTGGCCTTGGCAAACATAGCGAGCACAGCAATGCGCAGGATGTTTCCTAGGACGCCCACGCCCAGGGCCGCGATCCAATCGCGCTGACGCTCGTGCTTGACGACGTCGCCAAGCGCATTGCTTTCCGCTTCCTCACCGAGACCTGTTTTGCTCGCGTTCTCCACAATGGATAATGCTATAGGTTAAGCGCCCGCCGCCGGCAATATGCCGCATTAGGCTGGACGAATCTTCCAGATTTCGCATTCTCCTCCCCCAAGCCACACCCTCATTTGTCTCACCCCATGGGAACACTTGCCACGGAATGGGAAGCACGTTAGTGTGATCCACATGACTACGCGGCTGAGCCTCCTCCTTATTTGCCGCGGCGGGAATTAGGCCTTGATAATCTTGCGGCCAGCGTCCCGTCGCGGTGTTCAGTGATGCGCATTCAGCCGCCATTGCCACAGCTGGCCGTGAGACACAGCTTCCACAAACCTTTCAAAACCTTCAAGGACCTTATAAAACATGTCTCCCAACGATTCCTTCATTTCTGCACCTCGCGAGATCAGCACTCCCAACGGCCCATTCGGTAAGAACCAGCCCGCATGGAACAAGCAGCGCGGCTCCTCGATGCCGGTTAACCGTTACCTGAGCTTCGCCGAAGAGGTCGAGGATATCCAGCTGCCGGATCGCACCTGGCCTGACAAGAAGATCATCTCCGCTCCGCAGTGGTGCGCTGTGGACCTGCGCGACGGCAACCAGGCGCTGATCGATCCAATGAGTCCGCAGCGCAAGCACCGCATGTTCGACCTGCTGGTCAAGATGGGCTACAAGGAAATCGAGGTAGGTTTTCCTTCCGCATCTCAGACGGACTTCAACTTCGTGCGCGAGATCATCGAGCAGAACAAGATCCCTGAAGACGTCACCATCCAGGTTCTGGTTCAGGCCCGTGAGCACCTGATTCGCCGCACCTTTGAGGCTTGCGAAGGCGCCAAGAACGTCATCGTTCACTTCTACAACTCCACCTCCAAGCTGCAGCGCCGCGTGGTCTTCCGCAAGGACCGCCCGGCCATCAAGAAGCTGGCTACCGATGCCGCCGCGCTCATCAAGGAGATCGCCAAGGACTACCCAGACACCAACTGGCGCTGGGAGTACTCTCCTGAGTCCTTCACCGGCACTGAGCTGGACTTCGCCGTCGAGGTATGCGACGCCGTCGTAGACATCATGGAGGCCACCCCGGAGCACCCGATGATCATCAACCTGCCTTCCACAGTGGAAATGATCACCCCGAACGTCTACGCCGACTCCATCGAGTGGATGCACCGCAACTTTGCCAAGCGCGACTCCATCATCCTGTCCCTGCACCCGCACAACGACCGTGGCGAGGGCATCGCCGCAGCCGAGCTGGGCTACCTGGCGGGCGCCGACCGCATCGAAGGCTGCCTGTTCGGTAACGGCGAGCGTACCGGCAACGTGGACCTCATCACCTTGGGCCTGAATATGCTGACGCAGGGCGTCGATCCGCAGATCGATTTCACCGACCTGCCCGCCATCCGCGAGACCGTGGAATACTGCAACCAGCTGCGCGTTCCTGAGCGCCACCCCTATGGCGGCGAGCTGGTCTTCACCGCTTTCTCCGGTTCCCACCAGGACGCCATCAACAAGGGTCTGGATGCACTGGCCAACGAGGTTCGCCCTGGCGCCAACAACACCGAGGTCTCCTGGGACGAGCTGCGCGAGACCGTCTGGGAGGTTCCTTACCTGCCCATCGACCCGAAGGACGTCGGCCGCGACTACCAGGCTGTTATTCGCGTGAACTCGCAGTCGGGCAAGGGCGGCGTTGCCTACATCATGAAGACGGATCACGGCATCAACATGCCGCGCGCCATGCAGGCGGAGTTCTCCGCTGTGGTACAGGAGGTTACCGATACCGAAGGCGGCGAGGTCAACTCCAAGAACATGTGGGACATCTTCGCCACCGAGTTCCTGGACCGCGAAGCACCGCTGGCGCACAAGACCTTCCAGATCGATAACTCGCCTAACGACGACTCGGAGGCAAAGGTCACGGCAACCGTCGAGTACAACGGCTCCGAACATGTCATCTCCGGCCACGGCAACGGTCCGATTGCGGCCTACGCCAACGCTCTGGAACACCTCGGCATCGACTTCGAGGTCATCGAGTATTCCCAGCAGTCCCGTACCGCTGGTGACGACGCTGAAGCAGCTTGTTACATTGCTGCCGATGTCAACGGCACCCAAGTGTGGGGCGCGGGCATCGCAGGCTCAACCACTCGAGCCTCGATCTTCGCCATCAACTCTGCGGTCAACCGCGCACTGAACTAGCCGCATCTGCACACCCCTCCCCGACTGCGCGCCTAGGCCAAAGCCCCGCGGATACGGTTTAGGTGGTAGAAGTCGAAACATGACTTCTCCCCTGTATCCCATCCCGCACCTTGGCCTAGGCGCAGTTCAGTCGCTTCCCGTTTGTGATGCCGCTACCGCGCCCTCCGATCCTGAGAAGCAACTCGTTTCCCTCACGCGTCTGACTAACGGCGGGTGGGATGTCATGTCCGGCGAAGAGAAGCTGGGCTCGATCGCTGCCCGCGATGCTGCAGAGTATCCAGAAATTGAGCTGCTTTTCGACGCCGGCCTAACCCCCGCCGTCACTTTTCTCCACGGCACCCAGCCCGCCATCCTTCTACCACGGCCAGGCCTATGTTTGCCCGCCAATAACCCGCCGAGTTCCCCGTGGGCAATACTGGATTATGCCCCCGCTATAAGCGTTCACGACATTCCAGACGACGTGGATATTCCGCACTACGGCCGCATCCACCTTCTTGTCACCCTGCGAACCGCCGAATCCGATCCCCACAGCATCAGCGCATACTTAGGGCCGCAATTCATCGCAACGCTAGACGACGCCCCCGCATACCTTTCTGCGATCATCACAGAAAATGCCGCAGATGGGCTGACCACACTAGCGCATGCTTACCACTACCCCCGCCAAAACGGGCGCGTGCTTAACATTTACGCCTCTAACGCCGTCTCCCAAGAATCGCGGGAGGGAACGGGCCAGGAACGTCTTTTAGCAGAACGTACCGCCACCACTAGCGTTGCCGCCGAGACTTTCGAGACGGCCAGTTTTAAAGCCATCACCGATACAGACCTTTCCCGCATCGATCGACTCCCCAGCACAAAAGGTGATGCATCACCCAAGCCGGGCAGTCCTAAACTCTGGCTCATTCTTATTATTTTGACTGTCGTTGCATTAATTTTGCCAACTGTATATATGGCTGCCCACTAAACATTATTCGTTAGGCGTAATATGCTTCCCCCACTCGCAAAGCGTCAATAGTCCCAGCTAAAGGCCAGCTTATACGTTTGAAAATTATTCATTTTCGAAGTAAGATTTTCTACAGATTATTAACCTATGCGGGCATTTTAATGGATAGTGTTAGTGAAGCTGTCACCGGCAACCCCACCCCAATGCTTGCCGGTGATTGCAGTATTTGAATACTTAGTTTTATTGAACCCCGACTTTTTGGCTCAGCCGGTACCCCCTATAAGAAGGCGAATATTGATGAAGTCGACCAACTACATGGTCCCCGACCATGGTTTTGGCAATGTCAATAACATTCCCATTCAAGAAGTAAACCCTGACTTCTTGGTGGACCTTATGGAAAAAACGGGCACCGATCAACCAGAAATCAAGGTCAATTTGAGCGGTTCCTCCAAAGAAGGCTTCAGGGTCCGCTATCAGGACACCACGATCGGCCACCTCGAAAAGAGCGACGTCAGCGCTTATACCGAGCTGGACTGGATCATTGATGCTGGCCTGCATCCACACGTCACCGCTCGCATCGCGATGGTCGAAATGGACGGCGAACAGTGGCCTTCCTTTGACGTTCAGCTCCCAGCCCCGGGCCTATGCGTGCCTGCAAATAACCCCCCAGCTGAGCGGTGGGCCTTGCTGCCGGGTTCAACCCCTGCAACCATCACTAATTTTCAACCAAAAATGGACGTGCTCCCCGAGGGGGCCGAGCACTTCCTCGTCACGCTCTATGCCCGCCGTTTCCTTGGCCGCCGCGCTGTAGCTGTTCTCGTCGACGGAGTACAAATTGCCTCTCTGGACCGCGAAGATGCCCGTCGCCTTGCAAACACGGTGCTAGAGTATCAGCAAAACGGCCTCCTTGCAGTCGCTCACGCCTACTACTGCATGGAGGAATCCAAGCCGAGCTTGGTTGTTTATGCCGATGTTGAGGATAAAGCTAATCGCGCAGTCGTAGCTGGCACCCTCACCGCAGCGTCAATGGGCCTTTCTGCTGTTACAGCTGCACGTGCAGAGGCAGCAGAGCACGCAAACATCCACTTCTTCGGGTCCACCAACAATCAAGTTGCAGCCCTAATGACTTCCAAAACTGCTTCTACGGCTCTCATGGGCAGCAACATTGGTTTGAAGCTGGTGGCGGCTGCAAGTACCGCGGTCATTGTTGGTGGCGGGGCAAACTTTGCAGCTTCCATGTTCTCTGTAGACAAGCAGAAACACGAGGAAACAGCTGCATTACAGGGAGAATCCTTCGACGATTCCTCCTTCCAAGACGAAGTCACACCGTCCCGCAATACTTTGGGCAATAAGTCCCATTCCAGCTCATCCGTTGCTACAGCTCCTGGCACCGAAAGCCGAGGAGGATTCCGCACTATTGAAGAGGACTCTGACTCCGCTTCCAACAAAAATGGGCACCGAAACGTAGCTACGCGCATCCAGGCGAAGGCGATTGAACCGACGCCTGAGCCTGCAAACGAAGACGTACCGCAGGTCACTGAAACTTCTGTAGTTCTATCTACACCTCGTACTACTGCGCCCCGCAAGTCAGAGACCACCGGCCCGGCACCTTCGGTTGAGGTTACAACCGCACCCCCAAGCACTGTGTATACCAAGGAGCGCGCAGTCGACCATCCGTCCACCACCGACGCCCCTACTACGAGCCGCGAACCAAGCACTCCGCAGCCGCCTACGCCCGAGATCGTCCCGTCGACCACGCCGCGAACCACGCCACCGACGAGCAAGCCGCAAACCACGCCACCGTCGACCAAGCAGCCAGAACCTACGCAGCCCTCAAGCCCGGCCACACCGACTAGGCAGGTTACAACGACGGTAATAACTATCATCATCCGCCCCTGAGTCACACACTCGCCCGTTGAGCGGTTTCGCGCGGTCTGGGTACTACACTGATAAGAATGAGCATGACCCCCGGCCCTGATTCAGCCCCCGCGCCTTCTCCGGCTGCGCTGGCCACTGGCCACCCCCGCACTCCCGGCCGGGCTTCCGCTCCGAACCCCGGCCCCAAGCCGCAAGCACAACCGCCTAAGCCTGGGCCGCAGGCACAAAACTCCGCGGCCCGTACCCCTGCTTCCACTGAGCAAGAGCCAGCGCAAAACCACCGCGAGCCCAGCACGCAAGAAATCGCGCAAACCGAGGCTGTGGCCGCACATCCTTTCGTCGCGCTCACCGTCCAGACCACAGGAATTCACCCCTCCACGGCTCGGCTCGTTGCAATCGACGCCCTAACCTTCAACGCGCAAGGCGAAGTCGGCCAGGAATTCCATGCTGTTATCAACCCTGACATAGACCCCGGTCCGCGCCACCTTCATGGCCTGACTCCCGAAGAGGTCGCTAGAGGCCAAGCCTTCTCCCGCCTTCTCAAGCCCTTGGACCGGCTTATCGACGGCCGCACGCTCATCGTCCACGACACCCCCTTCACTTGGGGCTTCATCGTGTCCGAGGCCCGCCGCGCCATGATGGCAGCGGCCCGCCAGAATCGCTCGCGCAACCGCAATCGCAACAAAGGACGCCGTCGCCGTCAAAAGGTCGGACACGTTCCCACCCCGGTCACCATCGTGGATACTCTCGCCACCGCGCGCCGACAGGGGGTATGGGAGAACGACATTAGGCTGGCGGCCGTCGCCAAGCGCAGCGGACTCGATGTACCACCAGCCACCGCAACTACGCAGCGCGCGCAGCGCAGCGAGGCGGAGACCTCCCGTGAGGCTACGCAACTGCTGTACCGCCTCTACAGCCTCCAAGCAGGCAAGACGCTGAGTACGTACGCACCTGACGAACTGCGCGCGGACCGCTTTGGGCTGCAGCGCTCACACGTGCGCGTCGACGCCGCGGAAGCTCCGCGGCAGCACCATAACCCGGGCAAGTACCAGCCGGGCAAGGAGCTGCGCCGTGGCATGGAGATCGTGGTCGCCCCGGAAATCTTGGAAGATCCGGACACCATCATTTCTGCGCTTGCCCGTGAGGAGCTCAACTACTCGGAAAAGCTGACCCGTGAGACTTCCTTGGTGGTTTGCAACGTGACCACTGACCTGGTGGGCAAACCGATGCACGCGCACCGCAAGGACATCCCCCTGATGTCTGACACGGCCTTCCTCGCCGCACTCGAACGCATCGAGGAGGCCCAGGAGCCGGAGCCAAAGAAGGAGCAGTCGAGCCGACACGCACACGTTCCGAACAGCAACAATCGCCGTTCGAGCAACGCTAACCGACGCCGCTCCCGCCGCAAGTCTTCCTCCGCAACAGGCAAGCCAGCCAATCCCAATGCACAAGTTGCTGAGAACAAGCAGGATGCTGCGCACAGCACGCAACACAACCCACAGAACAAACCACAGACCAAACCGCAGAACAAGTCCGGCTCTGGAAATGGCAACAAGCGACGTCGCCGCCGCGGCGGACGAGGCGGACGCGGACGCCGCGGAGGGAACAACTCTGCGGGGAATAACTCTGCAAAGAATCAAAACTCCGGACAAAACTAGGCGCGCGAGTCCCGTCCGGTGCGCTGACGCGACTACCCTAAGGGCATGAGTTTTAACCTTTCTGGCACGTTGCAGTCTCTGCGTACCAACGCCGCCACTACCGCCGCCAAGCTGGCCACCACCGCCTCCCGCGCCACCGGCCGCGGAGCAGGCGGAATGATTGGTGGCCTCGTTGCCGGCGCTATTGACCCACAGATCATGGCCCACCTCGGTGGCGACCGCCCCGCAGTCCTGGTTACTGGCACCAACGGCAAGTCCACCACTACCCGCATGCTCGCCGCCGCCGTGCGTGCTGAGCACACCGTGGCCACCAACGACGGTGGCGACAACATGGATGCCGGAATCATCTCTGCATTGCTGGCCGGTAAAAACGCCAGCCGCCTCGTCCTCGAGGTCGACGAGCTGCACGTTCCGCATGTGGCGGACAAGCTCAACCCGCAGGCTTTGGTGCTGCTGAATCTCTCCCGCGACCAGCTGGACCGCGTGGGCGAGATTAACAAGATTGAACGCGCCCTGCGCGGCGCGGTTGAGGCGCACCCGGACATGCTCATCATCGCTAACTGCGACGACGTCCTCATGACCTCCGTGGCATACGACGCCAAGAACGTCATCTGGGTTTCCGCTGGTGCCGGATGGCTCGGCGAGTCCGTGACCTGCCCACGTACCGGCGGCCACATCATTCGCGACGGTGAAGATTGGCGTGCCGTCAAGCCGCTTGCCGACGGCCGCGAATTCCGCCGCCCCACTCCCACTTGGTCCGTGGACCAAGCTGGACTCCACACTCCGCAAGGTGAGCGTGCATTGAACCTCGCCCTGCCTGGCCGCGCCAATCGCGGCAACGCCGCCCAGGCCATCGCTGCTGCCGTGGAGGGATTCGGCGTGGACCTCGACAAGGCGCTTTCCGCCACCGAGTCCGTTGCCGACGTCGCCGGCCGCTACTCCACCATCACTCTTAGTAACCAGAAGATTCGCCTGCTTTTGGCTAAGAACCCGGCCGGCTGGCAAGAGGCGCTGTCCATGGTGGACCGCACCGCCGAAGGCCTCGTCATCGCCACCAATGGCCACGTCGCTGACGGCATCGACATGTCCTGGCTGTGGGACGTGAAGTTCGAGGACTTTGAGAAGCTGGCAGTCAAAGCTTCCGGCGAGCGCGGCACCGATCTGGCCGTGCGCTTGGTTTATGCCGATATCTCGCACGAGCTCATCCGCGATCCGCTGGAGGCCATCAAGGCCTGCCCTCCGGGTCGCATCGAGGTTCTGGCTAACTACACCGCTTTCCGCGACTTAAAGAAGGCGCTTGAGCGCGAAGCAAAGGAGACCACCAATGACTAAGCTGCAGATCGGCCTCATCCTGCCGGATGTTTTGGGCACCTACGGCGACGATGGCAATGCTCTAGTCCTGCGTCAGCGCGCCCGCATGCGCGGCCTCGAGGCAGACATCATCCCGATCAAGCTGGGCGAGCCAGTGCCGGATTCCCTCGACGTCTACACCCTTGGTGGCGGCGAGGACGTGGCACAGATTCTCGCTGCTGAGCACCTCATCGCAGACGGTGGCCTCACGCGTGCGGCCAACGCAGGCCGCCCAATCATCGCCATTTGCGCAGGCCTACAGGTTCTCGGTGAGTCCTTCCGCGCCTCCGGCCGCATTATCGACGGCGTGGGGCTTATCGACGCCACCACCGCTTCCATGGCCGAACGCGCCATCGGCGAGGTCTCCTCTGAGCCCACCCGCGCTGGCATCACTGCGGAACTCACCGAGCCTCTCACCGGTTTTGAGAACCACATGGGCGCGACCATCCTGGGCCCGGCTGCGCAGCCGCTGGGCAAGCTCACCCGCGGACAGGGTAATGCCGACACTGCCGCTACCGCGGACCTTGCCGATGCCTCCGAGCAGCGCACAGCCGAAGGCGCCGTTCAGGGCAGCGTCATCGCTACTTACATGCACGGACCAGCACTAGCCCGCAACCCGCAGCTCGCTGACCTGCTGCTGGCCAAGGCTCAGGGCATCGCTTTGGCGGATCTCGAGCCCCTCGACATCCCAGCCGTGTCACAGCTGCGCACCGAGCGCTTCAACGCGTCGAAGCCGCCGCGCTCGCAGCTCTAGTCTCGCAACTGCGGGCGCTCAGCTGGCGCTCGCGGCTTGCCTTAGCCGCCCTAAATGCCAAATCGTCGCCATTTTCGCGCAACTTAGCGCCACAATTCGGCAATTAGGGCGGCTGCTAAGACAGCTACACCGTCAAACGACCCGACAGCGCGCGAGACAGCGTCAGTTCATCCACGAACTCAAGGTCGCCACCCAGCGGCATGCCGGATGCGAGGCGGGTGATCTTTAGGTCAGGGAAGTCTCGCAGCAAGCGGACTAGGTATGCCGCGGTGGCCTCGCCCTCGGTATTCGGGTCCGTGGCGAGGATAACCTCTTTGATCTCCGGCGTCGTGTCGTACAACGGCGCGTCCGGAGTGGAATCCGCTAGCTCTCGGTCCGGCAGCACGCCGCCGATGCGCTGCAACAACGCAGAAATATTAAGGTCCTTCGGGCCGACGTTGGCCAGGGGGTCCAAAGCACCGCCCAGCACGTGATAGCGGCCGTTGTACTCGCCAGTTCGCTCGATGACCTGGATGTCTTTAGGCTCCTCAACCACGCATATGGTCGAGGCGTCGCGTTGCGAATTCACGCAGATGCGGCACACCTCTTCGCGGGAGATATTGCAGCAAATGCGGCAGAAGGTCACGCCGTCGCGCACCGCACCGAGGGCGTTTTGCAAGCGATCGACGTCCTCTGGATCCATGTGCAGCACGTGAAAAGCGATACGCTGCGCCGACTTTGGGCCCACGCCAGGCAGGCGTGAAAACTCGTCGATGAGATCCTGCAGAGGTCCTTCGAACACGATTCTCCCTAATAATTAACGACAAAAGGCCGCCGCCCCGAACCGGGACAACGACCTTTTAGTTTAACGTGCGACTACTGATTGCCGCCGAAGACATCCTGGAAAGAAGGTCCATCGTAGCCCTGCTGGGACTGGCCCATGCCCTGGGACAGCGGGCCAATCTTCTCCTGTGCGAGACGACCAGCCGCAGCGTGTGCTTCCTTGAAAGCGCCGATAACGAGGTCCTGGAGGGTGTCAACGTCCTCAGGGTCCACAACGGACTTATCGATCTGGAGGTCAACGAGCTCAGCACCACCAGTCATAACGACCTTAACCAGGCCATTGCCAGCGGTTCCCTCAACCTGCGCGGCGAGGATTTCTTCCTGTGCCTTCTGCAGCTCAGCCTGCACGCGGGCAGCCTGTGCGAGCAGATCGTTCATGTCATTTGCCTGGGACATTGGGTCAGTCATGGAAAGTCCTTTCAAAAGTAAGTTCTCTAAGTTTTTGCTACCCGCCAAGTGTACAGATGCACGCCTACAAGCGCCGTGCTCCGAGTTCCTTGGCAAGCAGCTCCATCGCCACCTCAGTTGAACTGCGATGATCCATCTCGCCGACGTTTTGAGCTTCCTCCATCATCTCGCGCTCTTCGTCATCGCGTGAGTAGGCCTGTTGCGGTGGTTGCGCAGTGCTTGCCGACGCCCCCATCTCCTGGTTCTGCTGCCCCAACCCCGGTTGACTGGGCTGCGGGTCAGCTGGATAGTACTCCTCTGGTGGTGCCTCAAAATCGTCTTCCGGCGCTGGTTCGGGCGGCAGCGGTACACCGTTGCCGAAATGCGGAACTTTGTTGAATTCCTCGTCACGCTTCTGTGCCACCTGGGAGGCCTGCGCGATTCGCGAACGCCAGTCACCACCCTGCTGGGATGACTGTTGTGCCGGCTTCGCCGCTTGCTGACGCGGGGCCTGCAGCTGCGCAGGCGGAGTAGCTTGCGGTGCAGGTTGATGCGCGCTTGCCGCCGCTGTGGCCGCCGCCGCAGCCTCCGATGCCGCAGCCGGTGTCACTGGCCCGGGGCTCTCTTCGCGAGCAGGCTCGTTGTTCTGCGTGCCGATAGGTCGCGGTGCTCCCCACGGATCATCAGATGCAAACGCAGAAGCGTTCGGAGAAGCGTTATCGGCAGCGCTTGCCACCTCAGCTCCTCCAGTCTCCGGAGCCGCAGGCTGTGGTCGTTCCGGCTGCACTGGCTGAGATGCGCTGGCAGACTGCTCCGATTGCTGCTCGGGTTCAGCCTGCGGACTAGGCCTCTCAGACTCCTGTTCTGGCTCAGCGGACTCGCGCTGTTGCTGGTTTGGGTTCCACGTTGGCTGCTGCCGCGGAGTGCTTTCGCTAAAGCCTGCTGCCTTCGGGTTGGTGCCGATGATGCAGTTGACCTTGATGTCACGGCGCAGCTCTTCCTTTAGAACTGCCACGATCGCATCGTTGTTGGACGGCGAATTGATTCGCTCCGCAAGGGCACCCGTGGTGTGTCCCAGAATCAATGTGTCATCACGGAAGCCAAGCACGCGCGCCTCAGCGAGCATGATCTCTGCAACCTTGTTGCGACGCCCCACGGCCGCGCGAAGGTTCGACCACTGCGAACGCACTTGCTCCGCGACATCAACTGCATGTTCCTGCGCTGGTTCCTGAACAGACTGCTGTGCCGGTTCCTTGGCTGGCTCCGGAGCAGACTCCTGTGCAGGTTGAGTCTCGGTTCGCTGCTGAGGCGCCTGTTCGGCGCGCTCGGCTGGCTGTTGCTCGGACTGCTGCGGCTGAGCCTGCGGCGCCTGGGCCTGCTGCTGTTGTTGCTGCGCCTGGCGGTTGCGGCGGGCAGCGATAATGGCGGCAGCTGCGGCTGCTGGGTCTTGGGCTTGGGCAGTAGCGGGTGCAGGTTGGTTGGAAGCTGCGGTATTTGCGTGGCTGGCAGCAGGCGTTCCAGCGGAGGCACCTTGCGGTGAGCCAACAGGCATGCCCGTGGGCAGCGCAGCCGGCTGGCCAGCCGCGGCTGCTGCCGGAGCCGAGCCCACGAGTAAGTGAGCGCAAAGAATCTCCAGCAGGAGGCGCGGCGAAGTCGCTCCTCGCAACGAAGAGATACGGCTGTTTACGGTCTCAGCCAGGTAGGCCAGCTGCGCTCCGGTGAAACGCTGTGCTTGGGCAAGGAGGATCTCGCCGCGATCGGTTGGAGCGGAGACCAACCCGGCTTCCAAAGCACCCGGAACGGCCTGCAGGATCATCAAGTCGCGCAGACGATCGAGCAGATCAATGGCAAAACGGCGAGGTTCGTGGCCGGCTTCGATGACATCGTCAACAAGCGTGAATAAACCCGCCTTGTCCTGGTTAGCCAGCGCCTCAATCGTGTTGTCAAGAAGACCGAGATCGGTCACGCCCAGCAGGGGACGGGCGACGTCGTAAGTGAGTCCGTCAGGACCCGCACCCGCGAGCAGCTGGTCCAAAATGGACAGCGTGTCACGCGGGGAACCACCGCCGGCCTGAATGACCATGGGGTACACAGTGTCATCCACGTGCACGCCCTCAGCAGCCACGGTGCGCTCCAGCAAGCCCTTCATCGCGGGCGGGGTCAGCAGGCGGAACGGGTAGTGGTGGGTACGCGAACGGATGGTGCCGATGATCTTCTCCGGCTCCGTGGTGGCGAAGATGAAGATGACGTGCTCTGGTGGCTCTTCAACCACCTTGAGCAGAGCATTCGCACCCGAGGCGGAAATCATGTGGGCCTCGTCGATGATGAAGATACGATACCGCGACTCCGCCGGCGCGTAGTAGGCGCGGTCGCGCAGCTCACGCATGTCCTCAACACCGTTGTGTGACGCCGCGTCGAGCTCCGTCACATCGAGATTGCCCGGGCCGCCCGGGGCCAGGGACACACAAGAATCGCACACTCCGCACGGCGTAGACGTCGGCCCCTGCTCGCAGTTGAGCGAACGGGCCATGATGCGCGCAGAAGAGGTTTTACCGCAACCGCGCGGACCGGAAAAGAGGTAAGCATGGTTGATTCGCCCTGCGTCGAGGGCAGCGGATAAAGGCGTGGTGACCTGCTCTTGGCCGACCACTTCCGCGAAAGTTGCTGGACGATATTTCCGGTATAGAGCCACGGTTAGTCAGTCTACATTCTGCCGCGGACACTCTCCCCCGCTGCGGGCGGAACAAGCTAACCGGCGCGCTTCCAATCCAGGATGTCCACGCCTTGCTCGGCGACTGCTTCCTGCAGCTTGGCGACGCCTTCTTCCACCGCGTACGCATACTCCGAGTCGGTAAGCATGAGCAGTTGGCACACCAGCGTCAAGCGACCTTCTTCGGGCAGCTGCGGGACCTGTCCGCCCCACAGATAAGGAGCGATGAGCAGGCCATGGTGCACGCTCAGCGAATCTTCTGCGAGGATCTCCGGCAGCATCACGCCTGGCTGCGCGGGCAAAAGGCCCTTGGCCTTGGTGAGCTTGTCCGCGGCCGCAACGACTGCCGCAGCCACCTCCGGCTGGGTGGCGCGCGCTACGGTCAACAGCTCGCAGCGCACGTCGACCCCCTGCTCCGCATGCTTAAGCCCGGTGTCGACGTCGCCGAAGGTGGTGGTGACGGCGAGGGACTGGGCGTCGTCAAGCGCGGCTAAACCGAGCCTGCGCCCCTCAACGTTCTTGAACTCCAGCTGGGCGGGGATGACCTGGTCAAGCCAATAAGCGGTCTCGTCGGAATTGATGGCCTAAGCCCCCAGCTTCTCCAGAGCGGCGAGCAGGACGCAGGTGGCGACGCCGTCCATCGCAGTCTCAACCTCTTCCTGCGGAGGCAGGGACGGAGCGAGGCGGATATTGCGGTCATTCGGGTCCTCGCCGTACGGGAACGCGGAACCGGCCTTGGTGAGGACGATGCCGGCGTCCTTGGCTAGCTCCCAGACGCGGGTAGCGGTGCCGTCAATGACGTCGAGGGAGATGAAGTAACCGCCCTTTGGCTCGGTCCACTTGGCAATCTCGTACTCGCCGAGGCGGGACTCAAGGATGCGCAGGACCGCGTTGAACTTCGACGCCAGCAGCGCTGCGTGGCGGCGCATGACCGCGCGAACGCCCTCAGCAGAGCCGAAGAACTGGTGGTGTGCCAGCTGGTTGATCTTGTTCGGGCCGATGCCGCGGATCTTGGCGTGGGAGAGGTACCAGTCAAGGTTCTCGCGGGAGGAGGCGAAGAAGGCGACGCCTGCGCCGGCGAAGGTGATTTTGGAGGTCGAGGACATGGCCCAGAAGCGGTTCGGGTTGCCGGCCTCTGCGGCAATGTCGAGAATCGGCAGGATCTCTGGGAATTCGTCGGTGAGGGTGTGAACGGCGTAAGCGTTATCCCACACGATGCGGAAGTCAGCAGCGGCGGTCTCCATGGAGGCCAGCTCCTTGGCTACCTCTGCGGAGATGGTGACGCCGGTTGGGTTGCCGAACATCGGGACGGTCCACAGGCCCTTGACCTGTGGGTCCTTGACCAGTTCCTTGATGGCGTTGACGTCAGGGCCGTCTTCTAGCATCGGCACGGAGATGAGCTCAAAGCCAAAGTGCTCGGTGATTGCGAAGTGGCGGTCGTAGCCCGGAACCGGGCAGATCCACTTGATGTTTTCTTCCTGCGACCACGGGCGCTCGGAGTCGTTGGTGCCGAAGGCGAAGGCCCATGAGATGAGGTCGAACATGATGTTCAGGGAGGAAGAGTCACCGGCCAGCAGCAGGTCTGGGTTGGTGTTGGTCAGCTTGCCCCACAGCTCGCGAAGCTCTTTGATGCCCTCGAGGTTTCCGTAGTTGCGCAGGTCATTGCCCGCTGCGTCGGTGTAGTTGCCGGCGCCCGGCAACTCAAGAAGGTCGTTGGACAGGCTCAGCTGGGTCTTGGCTGGCTTGCCACGGGTCAGATCGAGCTTCAGGCCCTTGGCCTTGAGCTCCTCGTAGTCCTTACGGACCTGTGTTGCGAGGTCATCGAGTTCGGACTTTTCGAGATTGAGCAGCGACATTCCTGTCTACCTTCCGGGTTAGTTGCGGGTAGTTGCGAATATATGGCAACCAATACTAATGCTTGCGTGCAGCTTTTGTAATGTTTATCACCCAGAAAACTTAAAAGGGACCCCGCGCACCCGTCAGAGCCTCCTGACCCTTGCTGCATTCCTGCCCTGGGGGAGTTCAGAGGATGGACGCCACGCGGAATCCTGCCGATAAGCCTAGCGTGCTAGCCACGCTCGCGGCAAACCGTTATTCTTTCCGTCGCTGCGGCCCCGCTCCTCCCACCACTATGGCCACTGTTACGGCTACTCCACTAACGCCGGACGCAGACCGGCCTACCCGGCGTGCGGTGTACGAATTTTTCCTTTGGGCCTGCTCGTGTAGAGTCTTCCAACGGAGGATTCGACTAGCGGCCTATGTCACACGCCTGGAACGCGTGCGGGAGTCACATCCCTCAGGGGTTCAAATCCCCTATCCTCCGCCACAGGTCCCAGCTCTTCGGAGCTGGGACCATTTACGTTTTCTTGAGTCCGGCGGCGTGGAAGGGCCAAATGGTGAGGTACAGATGGTGAGTTCGCCATTCAACAGCCCCAGCAGTTAACAGCACCCCCATCCGTAAAGGGTCGACCTCACCATTTGGACGCGACCTCACCATTTGGACACTGGGCTCACACGGATTGCACTCAGGCCGCAGGATTCATGCTCAGCCCGAATGGTTTGCGCTCGGCTCGCGTGGCTCGCGGGCGGTCCACGCAATTTGAGGGCCACCTTTCCGCTATTGACCTGCTGATTTTGCCGCTCTAGACATGGCTGATAATGTTTTCCAACGGAGGATTCGACTAGCGGCCTATGTCACACGCCTGGAACGCGTGCGGGAGTCACATCCCTCAGGGGTTCAAATCCCCTATCCTCCGCCACAGGTCCCAGCTCTTCGGAGCTGGGACCATTTTTTCGTTTTCAGCAGCCAGGAGCTGCAGCGCTGACAAGGCGAAGGTCAGAACTCCAGCGCACCGTTTTCCAAGCGCAGCAGCAACTCCTTTGCGGCCACGCCGCCACGGTAGCCACCGAGGCTGCCGTCGCTGCGCAGCACCCGGTGGCACGGCACGATGATCGGCACCGGGTTGCGGGCGCAGGCGCTGCCCACGGCGCGGACGGCCTTGGGGTTTGCGGCGGCATCGGCAAGCTGGGCATAAGTGGAGGTTGCGCCGTACGGAATGTCCGACAGGAGTCTTTGCACGCGCTGACGGAAGCCCGAGGTGAGGGCCTCATCGATGGGCACGGTAAATGTCCGACGCGTGCCTGCGAAGTGCTCGGCGAGCTGCGTTACGGCGAGAGTCAGTTCTGGGCTGGTGCCCTTGGACACCGGGCCGATCTTGTCATTAAGACGTGCCAGCACTTTCGCAGAGTCTTCGCATGCGAAGGCCAGATAGACCACACCCCGCTCAGTCGCCGCCACGAGGAGTTCGCCCACAGGCGAGTCGACGTAACGATAGGTAACTGAGCGGGGTGTAGATGCCATGCCGGCGATTCTAGTGCGGTATTACATCAGCTTGGTCTTTGCCAACTCTGCATTGAGGTTGGTGGTGTAGGCGTTGAGCGGTTTGTGCAGCACGATGCCAAGGAAGAGCATTGGGATAATAAAGAGGAGCAAGACCAGCAGCGAGAGCCAGTAATCCGCGTGGTAGACGCCAGCAATAGCGGCGCGGAAGGCGCGAATCGTGTACGTCGCCGGCAACCACGGGCTAATGTTTTGGAACCACTCCGGCAGGAGCTGCAGCGGGTAGGCGCCACCCGCACTAGAGACCTGGATGACGAGCAAGAGCACGCCGAGCGCCTTGCCCGCGTTGGCGAAGGAAACCACGAACGTATAAATGATCATCATGAACACGGTCGAAGAAACCCAGGCTGCGAGCCACAGCAAGAACGGGTGTGCGGGTTCTAGCTGCACGAAGAAGATAAGGCCCAGGGAGAGCAGCGTGGACTGCAGGAAGCCGATCATCGCGAAGATTCCAAAGCGGCCAAAGAAGCGCTGCACCACAGAATATGACTTATCAGTGACATCCGTACGCAAAGTGACCGCCGTCAGCAGCGCCCCCACCCACAGCGCCAGAGTGGTGTACAGCGGCGCCATGCCAGCGCCGAATGCTGCGACTGGGTAGACCGGTTGACGGTCAACCGCAACCGGCGAGGCGATGAAGCCGGCTAACGCGTCCGGGTTGGAGCCCACCAGTTTGGCCAGCTTGGAGAAGTCGCCTGTCTTGCGGGCATTGCCCAGCTCATCTTTGAGCTCACCGAAGCGCTCGCCATCACTGTCGAGCTCCGAGGCCAACGTAGTAAGGGCATCGCGCGCGCCAGTCAGAGTCTCGGTATCGAGGCTGATGCTGGATCCCTGCGTACCAATGTCTTGACCAACTCGCTGGAGGGAGGACTGCAACTGCCCCACCGAGGTGCGCAGTTGGGAGTTGCGGCTTCTCTCAATTGCCTCCTTGGCACGGTCGATGGCAGAGAAGTCCGGTTTCTCGGTGCCCGGCGCGTTGGCTGCGGCGACTAGGCGAGAATGCACCGCTTCCTGTGCGGCAATCGCCTCATCCAAGTTGCTGGTCAGCTGGGCGGCCTCCGCAGGAAGCACCGGCTTAACGTCGGTGTTGATACGGTCGCGCAGCCCCTTGTAGGCGTCAATCTGGCCCTGGACCTGCCCCGCCAGGGTGTTGAGCGTTGCTTGCATCGAGGCTCGCGAGGTGGAGGCGGAATCATAGAGGGCATCGATACGCTGGCGGACGACGTCGTAGCTGTCCGCGGTCTGCGAGAGTGCGGCGTCGAGTGATTCGGTCGAAAGGTTCAGCTCGCCGCTCGGCGCATCAAGCGAAGGACGCGGGGCATTCGCAATGCGCTGCGCGCTTTCCACCAGTGGCACCGAAGAGTCCACGAGGCTGGCCATGGAGCGCGCCGTGCGCGCACCGGTGTGCAGCTGCGCCTCAATGCCGTCGGCGCGAGTCTCGATACGTTTGAGGGCCGCTTGCGTATCGCCTTGGTTGAGGTAGTCGTCGAGGGAGGAAATGAGGCCAAGGGAGACGTCGCCAAGCGTGTGCGTAAAGGACTCCGCAATTTGGGAGGAAACACCCTCCGCACCCTGGTTGGTGATCTTCGGCGCCAGCGCGTTCTTCTTCTCGTTGGTGTACAGCGAGATCTCAGTCGGCTTGGCGCCTTCCGCGTAGAAGGTCATCATGTCCGAGCTAAAGTGCTCCGGCAAAACGATGGCGGCGTAGTATTCGCCGGACTTAGTTCCGTCTAGTGCATTCTCCGGATCAGTAATGATCCAGTCCAGCTTGTCGTTGGCGCGCAGCTGCGAGAGCACCTGCTCGCCCACGTTCAACGGAACGGGGAAGATATCGCTCTTGTAGCCGGTATCCTCGCTGGCCACAGCGACCTTGAGCTGACCGGTGTTGGAGAAGGGATCCCAGCTGGCCAGCACGTTGAACCAAGTAAACAGCAACGGAATGACCACGAGGCCAAAGAGGATGACGGCAGCCATCACGTTCTTGGTTGCGCGACGGAGATCGTCGAGGAAGATTTCACCAATCTTTTTCATTACTCCTCCTCCTGAACAGAAACGGAAGCGGCAGCCGTTGCCGAATGCACGCCCTCGCCACGTGCGGCGACAGAATGCTGCAGCTCTTCCTCGTCCAGATCCACGAGCTCCGCAGACTGTGCCAAGCTCTGCCGCAGGTACTCAAGCGTGACCGCGATGGCCAGAATCACCAGGCACCACAGCGTCCAAATGCCCAGCAGGAACGGCTTCTGCGAAGGAACCAACGCAGCGATGATTCCCAGCACCACCATGCCCACAAAGCCCACCACGGCGGCAATGCGAATCCAGTGCTGATAGTCGTGTTTGCGTTTTTCCAAGTCGGCCGCGAACTCTTCCTTGCCTTGCAACGCCTTGATGACGTCGGCGAAGCGGTAGCCATCACCGACAATCTGCACGTTTTCCGCCGCGATGAGATCCGTCTTGGCCAACTCGCGGTTAAACAGCAGGTTGAAGTGCGCGAAGCTGCGACGGCCGATAAGACCCAGGATGAAGGAGGTCACGAACATGAGCGCGAGCACCGCCATGAACTTCCAGTAGTGCAGCCCATAGAAGCCACCGATGGTCTCACGCATTGCGTCGATGCCGTAGGAGAACGGCAAAAGCGGATAAATCGCACGGAAGAAGGTCGGCATCAGCTCAATCGGGTACAAGCCGGAGGCACCAGGGATCTGCACAGTGACGAGTACCACGGCGAGACCCCGGCCCACGTGGCCCAGCGCCGTCGATAGCGCATAGATGATGCTGAGATAGGCCAAAGAGATCAGCATGCCGGTGGCCACGAAGCCCACCGGGCTCACGGTCTGCACGCCGATGGCGAGGTCGCCCACGGTTACGATGACGGCCTGCACCAGAACCAGCAAGGCCATCAGCATGAAGCGGCCGAGGTAGGCCTGTCCCACGGTCAGGCGCTTGAAGCCCTCGAGGTCCACCTCCACGCGGATTATGACCATGAGCACGAAGGCGCCAATCCACAGGGAGAGGTTGGTAAACAGCGCGGCCATCGCGGAACCATAGGAGCCCACCGGGTAGACGGGCTCACTCTTGACCTCGACTGGATCGGCAAAGAAGTTGCCGATTTCCTCGGAGTTCAGGCCGGTAATGGTCTGCAACTCCTTGGTTCGTGAGGTCGCGGTGATGGCTCGCACGTCATCGCGCGCGCCCTCCACGCCTTCCTCGAGGGAAGCCAGGTCGGCGTCAAAGGACCTCACCGCTTCCTGGGTGGCGCCGAGCTGCTTGGCGACGCCGTCGACCAAGCGTTGCGCTTCCTTCATCGTTGCTTTCTGGGTCTCCAGCGTGGCCGAGAATCCACCCACCTTGGAGCTCAAGTTGCTCATTGCGCGGTTGAGCTCGGGCACGGACTTGTCCACAGCATCCGACAGCGTCTGCGAGGTCTGCTTTGTGTCCTGTGCGGCCTGGTTGACCGCGTCCGCGGTGGACTTGATGGACTTGGCTGTTTCATTGCTGTCATTGCTGAGCGCCTGCAGGTTGCCCAACAGCTGCTTGTTCGCGGCGTTGCCATCTTCCAGGGTGGAGATGGCGTCGTTCAGTGGGCCCGCTACCGAAGGGGAAATCGCGGGCGAGTTTACAATGCCGCGCAGTTGCTTGATGGACTCGTCGCCGGCAGAGATGGCGTCGTTAGTCTGCTGGGTTGCAGAGTTGAAGCGCGAATTAGCTTGGTCCAGCCGTGCGGTGATGTCGGCGACCGATTCCTGGGCACGGGACGTACCTTCCGCCAGGCCAGTCGCGCCCTCCACAAAGGCTGAGGTTAGCGAGTCAGTGTAGCCGGTGACGTTACCTTGAGCATCGGAGATAATGCCCTGGACGTCCCCCAGCGCAGCCTGCGCATCCGTCATTGCCTGCTCGACGTCGCTTAGCGTCTGCTTGGCGCCCGACATCGAGGACTGGGCGCTGCCGAGCTTATCGCCTACTCGCTGCAGATCGCTGCGTGCCGATTCAATATTGTTAGCGGCCTTATCGAAGGCGCCCTCAGAGCGCTGGCGAGACTGCTGAATCTTGTTCTGGAATTTATTTCCCTCGTCGCGCACGTTGGAGGCCGCGGCCTCAGCTACCTGCTCCTTGAACGCAGAGGTGATTTGCTTATCCAGGCTCGATGCAGCGGTATCGGTGATCTTCGGGGCGATCGCGCTGGCTTTTTCGTTTACACGATACTCCAGGGCCGGCTGGGTATATTGCCCGTTAAGCGCGCCCAGCAGCTCCGAGCTGAAGTCGGAGGGGATGGTGATGGTGGCGTAGGTATCGCCGCGTTCGAGCGATCTCTCTGCAGCTTCAGCGTCGAGGAACTGCCAGCCCAGCTGGTGGTTCTCGCGGAGCTGTTCTGTTACTTGTTTTCCTACGTCGATACGGCCCGTGACCTCAGAAAATCCGCCCTTGTCCTCATTGACAACGGCGACCTTGATGTTTTCGGTTGCTCCGTACGGGTCCCAAAAGGCTGCAATGTTCACCCACGAGTAGAGGGCGGGTGTGATGACCACGCCGATGAGGATGATCCATGCCTTTTTAGTGCGACCGAGACGGGCAATGTCTCGAGTAAAAATCTGCCAAGCGTAACGCACTTAGAACACACTACTCAGCTTTAGACAATCGGGTTAACCAGCGGCTTTATATTTCAAGGCGCGGATGAAATTTACTTCAAAAATTATTTACGCGGGAGTGATTTTGTTCAATTTCCCTAAGTTTCTACCGGCTCCCGCCGCTCGGACTTCCCCGTCAAGCATCATTCCCATTTCCCAAGCTCCTAGCCATAAACGGAGTGTAGACTATCACTTCCGGCGCGCAAGCTTGCAGAGGGGCGCAACGAAAATCTCGTAAGCTTACACCCTCCACTCATCACCCTCGCCAATTTTTGTGAAATGCAGCACATACCGTGCGCAATACCCACCATGCCCTAGTGCTCGGCGTACCGAACACGCTGCGCCCCTCCATGCGACGGGGAATATTCCGCACAAACACCAAAATGCCCAAGCAGGGGTTTAAAGTAGTGAGGTCTCACAATCCACCCCACCCTTAACTTTGTCCCCTCGGAGGAGAATTCCGGATGCCAAGACCGGTCGATTCACACACGTCATATGTCCCCGCTATTGACGGGCTGCGCACTGTCGCCGTACTCGGTGTTCTGGCTTATCACTTGAATCCTGCTTGGTTGCCCGGCGGTTACTTGGGCGTCGGCATGTTCTTCACGCTTTCTGGCTACCTGATTACCGCCAACCTCATGCGCAGCCACCTGCGCGGCAAGGGCCTGGGCCTGCCAACCTTCTGGTTGCGCCGCTTCCGCCGCCTGGTCCCTGCGGTTGTGCTCATGCTGGCTGTGGTGCTGCTACTGACTATCTTCTTCGATCGCGCGAAACTCAGCGAGACCGGCGGGCACGCACTTAGCGCGCTGTTTTACGTCAACAACTGGCATGTCATCCTGGAAGGACAGTCCTACTTCGACCGCTTCACCGGCCACGCGCCGCTCGACCACATGTGGTCCCTGTCCGTGGAGGAACAGTTCTACCTCTTCTGGCCGCTGGTACTGTTCGTGCTGCTCAAGCTCACGCGCGGCAAGCGCAAACCGCTGGTTGCGGCCACACTCGTCCTCGCCGCGGTCTCTTTCGGCTGGATGGCTTTCCTATTCAACACCGGCGCTGACGCCACCCGCGTCTACGAAGGCACCGATACTCGTGCCGGCGGCATCCTCTTCGGCGCCGCACTGGCCATCGCGCTAACCAAGGACAAAGGCTATCGCATCCCGCCGCGCGCCCTGACCATTCCGTGCGCGCTGCTGGGCGCGGTGGGTATCGGCTTCCTCTACTGGTGGCTGACCGACTACTCCCCGCACCTCTACAACTGGGGCCTGCTTGCGCTATCTGTTGCCAGCGTGGCCGTGATCACCGCGGCCTTGGATCAGCGCACACTCTTTTCCAAGTTCTTTGGCCTCGCGCCGCTGCGCTGGATCGGTGAGCGCTCCTACGGCATCTACCTCTGGCACCTGCCCGCTATCGTGTTCATCCCGGAATGGTCGGTGGCGCACCCCATCCTGGTCACCGTCGTAGCCATCGCGCTGGCGGCAATTTCCTGGTCCCTGGTGGAGGACCCGATTCGCCGCAACGGTGTGTTTGCTCCCGTCAAAAACTGGTGGGCTGAGCGCAAGGCTCTGGGCACGCCCCGCATTGCCCTAGCCGTGCCAGCCACGGTGCTGGCGGCAGTGGTTGCTATGGGCATTCCGGCCGCATGGAACGACACCCTAGGCAAGGATCAGCCAGCTGGTTCGCAGCAGATGGGCCTGAAGGTCGGCGGTAACGGCCCTGCTAACAAGGCACCCGATGCGGCGGCGCCGGAAGAGGCGGCGTCGTCAAGCGCGGATCCTAGCTTCGCAGCCCCGGATCGTTCCCAAGCAGGCAAGACGCGCTGCACCACCGTCATTCACGTAGGTGACTCGACGTCAATCGGCATGTTCTCCGACGACTACATCTCCGTTCCTTCGCTCAATGCCCAGGTAACCTACCAAAACGTCGGCGCTCAAGAAGTCGTCGCAGACGTCACCGGCGCCCGCTCCACCGTTGAGGCCCTCGAGGGGGATCCAACCATCCTCGACTCCGTCAACCAGCTGCTGGGCCAGGGCTACGGCGCGGAATCCTGTTGGGTCATCGGCGCTGGCGTGAACGACGCCGCCAACCGTGCCGTGGGCGGTTCCGGCGAGGAAGACTGGCGCGTGGACCAGATCATGCAGGTGCTTGGCGACGCCCCCGTGATGTGGCCGACTGCCAAGACCAACCTGGATTCCGGTGCTTACGCCAACGCCAACATGGCGCCTTTCAACGAGGCCCTGCTGCGCGCACGCGACCGCTACCCCAACCTGGTGGTTTATGACTGGGCCTCTGACGTGCACACTGAGTGGTTCCTGCCGGGCGACGACGTACACTACTCCACCGAAGGCAACGAGAAGCGCGCCGAGTACTTTGCCAAGGCAATCGCGCTGGCATTCCCTGCTGACGGCTCCAAGCCGGACAATCAGATCGTGGCCGTGGACTTTCAGCCCACGCACTAAGAAGCTTCTTAAAAGCGCTCGTTAGAAGGCCGGTGGCTCGTAGCCATCGGCCTTTAACCATTCAATATGAGGTGGGGTGTTGTAGCCCCACTCGTTACGAGTCCACAAAAATGCCTCTTCGACTTCGGCCTCAGAGTATTCACCGTCGCGCAGATACTGCTTGAAACCGTTGGGGCCGGGCTCTTTAATCCACAGCCAAATGTAGTCCAACACCGTATGGTCCCCGAGCAGATCCTGCAGGGACTCCGGCAGGTACTCACGTTCAGTGCGTACGCGGGATTCCAAGTCTTGATCAAAAAAGTCGTACAAGTAGTCCATGCTGTCTTCTAGCTGGGCATACTCAAATGCGTTCATGTGTGTTGCTCCTGTACGAGGCGATGTGGTTCCGGCTGCCCAGCCTAGTGAGTCTTGGTTCCGAGGGTCATACGGTCGACTTCTTCGAGCACCTCATCCACGATCATGGGGTTAAAGTTGCGGTCGCGACGCAGGCGCAGCAGCTCCTGCTGCGCACCAGCCAGTGCTACCCGGCGCGCCGCAATGGCGACGTCGCGGGCCTGAATGGCCTTCTGCATACGCGTACTAGCGTCATCGCCGTCTTCGTCTTCACCAAGGCGTTCCTCGAACCACTGCGAGATATTTGCTGCGATCTCTGGATCCAATTCCTGGTACTTCTTCCGCAAGGACTGGATTCCGGCTCTACGCGCACGGCTGGTGATTTCGGTGCGCATCTTGTCCGACGCCGCCTGCGAGTACGTGGTGAGATCCAACCGCTTCATGAGCCATGGCAGCAGCAGACCTGGAATCACCATGGTCATCACGAGCACGGTCAGCGCGATGACAGAAAGCTCATCGCTGTAGGCGATGGCATCGCTAGGAATGGACAAGACCAAGGCCAGCGTGACCAGCCCGCGCATGCCGGACCAGGTCATGAGGAGAACCTCCTGCAGGCGCAGCGGGGCAAGCCGGGGTTTGCCGCGCTTCTTGTTGATCAGGTAGAAGACCCACATCCACAGCAGGCGTACAACGAAGGCAACCAAGGAGAGCAAGATGCCGACGATGACGGAGTGGCCCAGGTTGGCGCCTGCCTCGTGTACCGCAGTGTTTACCGTCATGCCGATGAGGCCGAAGGCCACGCCGGTAAAGAGCAGCTCGATGGTCTCCCAGAAGGACTGGCCGGAGAGCCTATCCTCGGCCTGGATGGGCGCGCGCGAGTGCAGCTCAACTGCGGCAATCACCACAGCAATGACGCCTGAAGCATGGAGTTCTTCCGCAACAACATAGACAGCGAAGGGAATCACCCAGGTCAGCGCGTTGCGGGCCACGACCTCGTGCACCCTGGCAATGAAGATGGAGGCAAGGCGGCCGCTTCCCCAGCCCAGGATTGCTGCGACGACTGCAGAATAGAGGAAGCTCGTGATGGCGTCTGCCCAGGACATGTTCGAGCCATCGGTGACTGCCACGAGCGCGAGGTGGAAAGCGACAATCGACGCCGCGTCATTAAAGAGGCCTTCAGTCTGCAGCGTGGAAATGATACGACGCGGAATGCCTGCGGGCTCGGCGACTGCCTCCACTGCAACTGGGTCGGGTGGGGCAATGGCGGCGCCGATGAGGATCGCTCCAGCAAGAGAGATGCCCGGCAGGAAAGCATATGCGGTCATGCCTACTGCCATGGTGGTTGCCACCACGAGAAGGACGGAAAGGCTAAGAATTGTCATCCACTGTTCCCGGATAACTCCCCAGGAGGTCCTCCTCGCCAGCGCCCACAACAGCGGCGGCAGGAACACCGGAAGAATCAGGTCAGTGGGAATCGTGAAGTCAGGCAGCCGCGGGATGAACATCGATAACGCGGCAAGGATAGAAAGGAGCGCTGGCCACGGCAGACCGAGTTTGTCACCTACTGCTACAACGATCACGGTCAACAACATCAAACCGATTAGGACCAGTAGCACTTCCACTCAAATCACTCCGAACACGACCGTATAATTTAGTTACTTCTTTAACAATAGTCCGCGCTTTATTAATGAATCGAAGAGTTGATCCAGATATAGGGCTCAGTCCCCACTGAGCTGGGATCGAACTGGTCCAGGAGCTCTGCCGCACTGCGTGTCTCATAGCCTAGGGATTCGGCCATGTGCGCCACGACGTCGTTTGGGCTCTGCTCCTCGAGCAACTGCCGCAACGTCACCGCCCCATCCCTCTTTGAAAGGCGCTTGCCTTCCTCATTCAAAACGAGCGGAACGTGGACGAACTCGGGTGCCGGTTGACCCAGCAAGGAGGCCAAGTACGCCTGCCGCGGCGCAGAGCTCAACAAGTCATCACCGCGCACGACTTGATCGACGCCTTGATAAATGTCATCGACCACTACCGCCAGGTTATAAGCCCAGTCCGTATCTGGGTTAGCAACGTCGGCCACCAGCCCGCCGCGGCGCAGGATGAAGTCATCCACGTCTCCGGTGTAATCCCCATGCAATGCGTCATGGATGGTGAACTCGGAGACCTCTGCGGCAAGCCGCAAGGAAGGCACGCGCCCTGCGGCCGCGAGCTCAGCGCGCTTAGCTTCTTTCTCTGCGGGCGTGAGATTGCGGCAGGTTCCAGGGTATTGCCCGGGGATGGCGTGCGGAGCGCGCGAGGCTTCCTGAATGTCCTTGCGGGAGCAGAAGCACTCGTAGTGCGGAAGCTGGCGCAGAGCCTCGGCATAGGCGGCATAGCGATCCTGTTGGCGGATGACTTCGCCATCCCAATCGATGCCAAGAGCCTGTAGATCTTCCAGCTGGCGCTGCGCCGACTCCTCCGATGAGCGTTGGGTGTCAACGTCCTCGACTCGGACCACAAAGCGCCTGCCTGTAGAACGGGCAAACAGCCAAGCCAACAGGGCGGTGCGCAGGTTTCCAAAATGGAGATCCCCAGAGGGGCTCGGGGCGTAGCGCCCCGCGGGGGTGTCGGTTTTCATGGACTCTAGTGTACGAGCGAAATTTGTCTCCTCCTGCACTAAAATCTGTCCCATGCCTACCGACGTGACATTCCCTCTCCTCGATGCCGAGCGCGCAGCAGCACTGTTGGATTCGGCAAAATTGTTCTCTCCCAAAGATGGCTTCCCCGCTTCCGAGTTTGAAGAGATAACAGCAGGTATCGACCGAGTTATTGTGGATGGTCGCTTCACCGGCGCAGTTGAAGACGCACAGCCTGCTGCCGATCTCCTAGAAGCGCATAGCTTGCTTGTCGCCTCCCTACTCGATGATTCCGAGCCGATTGACTCAACCAATGGCCTACTCATCGCTGGCATCGGCATCCTAACGGGTAAGCCTGATCTAGCAAGCCGCGGCTACGCCCTCTTGGCCGATGAGTTCATGAAACTCGAGGAGTTTGAGAACGCCCGCGCCTTCGGGGAAAAGGCCGCATTTGCAGGCGACAGCTCCATTCTCACCGAGCTCAACGAACTCGAGGAACGCAAGGCCACCGAGCAAGCTGAACGAGAGGCTGAGGAAACAGCCGCCGCTCAGGCGGCAGCAGCGCCTGAAACTAACATCCACCCAGTTGCTACCCCGAACGAAACGGCAGACTCTGATGAGGCTGGGGCGCAGAGCATCGCACAAATTTTGGCTGGCCTGCGCACGCGACTCGACGCCGCCAAGTCTGGCGATGCCCAGTCACACGCGTCCGAGTTCGTCGCTATCAACCATGCGGTCCTAAATTCTGCCTTTGCTGGCCCCTTGCAGGTCACAGCCCCCACCACAAGCCTCGATTCCAGCGCAAACACGGAGCTAAAAGAGGCACTGACTATTCTCCTCGAATCCGCAGTTGGCGCGTTGTGGGCTTCCACTTCGGATGAAGCCCGCGAAGTCGTCGCTGAGGAGTCTTACAAGATCCTGCGCCGCAACCACAAGCGGCGGGAATACCTCGAACTCCCCATCGCCATGTTGGCTCGCTTCTACGAAGATGCAGCCCGCAATATCACGGACCCCTCCGGAATAATCCGCGCCCAGTTCTACGCCGATGCCGCCCAAGAACACGCCCGTGACGGCAACGAAGAACGCGAGCTGGAGATGCTACTCAAGCAAGTAGTTCTTGGGCTCATGCAGTCCGACCTTAGTGAAGCGCACGATATCCTCGCCTCCCGCTACGTCAGTGTTCTCAAGCACACGGGGCTTCCCGTAGCCGCTAAGTGGACCGTGCTGTTTTCTGAGACGCTGCGCACTGAGGCAAACAACCTGTACAAATCCACACAGATCCTGATGGACTTCCTCGAGCGGCACCCAGTGGAGCTAGCCCAAACCGCCGCCGACTTCAATGGCCTCGGCGAGGTCGCCGAGCTCTTGGGAGATCGTTATGCCCTCGCCAACGACGCGGATAGTGCACGCCAGCGCTACCACTTTGCCTACAACCTCTTCTCCGCCGCCGGAAATGACGACGCCATGGCATCCCTGGCCAAGAAGGCCTAGCGGCGAGTCATCTCCTCATGCCAAACTGCGCACATGCTGTTCGCTTACAAGCGCCTAGCTTATGAAGCCAAACCATTCCTTATTGCTTGGCAGCCACAGCAGCACAATGGCCACGATTGCGGCCAAGGAAATAGGCCATACGTGCGGTAACACAATCATGAGCACGACCAGCGCTAGGACCGCAGAAAGCCAAATGCGCGCTTTATGCTGCGCATGCAACACGTAAACGCTCAGAGCGCACAACGCAACCACGACGATGGAAAGCACAACACCCAGCTCAGTAGCCAGTCGCTCGATGCGATTCAGGGATTCCGACACCCGCTCCGAAGCCACGAGCTCGAAGACGTAGTACACAATGTAGGAGGAGATGCCGAGGACGATGAGCGCGGCAATCTGCAGCGTCCACGGCGCGCGCCACGCGCTCATGTCTGCGGCCTTGCGCTTTACCTGCTCCTGCTCGGCTACCTGCCCAAAGCGGTAGTCGCTGAAGGGCGCAGCCGGCGCCCCAAACCCCTGGTTACTCTGCCCTCCTTGTGGCGGATAACCGAACTGTTGATTGCCCCGCGGGCTGCCGAAAGTCACTGCACATCATCCTTAAACACACCGCGGCTGCTGAGCATCCAACGTAGAGGATCAAGAACGCGGAACGGCGCGATGCCGCTACGCGCCAGCTGCCGGCCAGTTGGCGCCTCGCCCAATGCAGAGACCGCAAAGTACTGGCGTCCATTCTGGCTGATGTTGTTGACCATATTGATGAGGTCGTTGGCCTTAAGGAAGCGCAGCAGCGAGTCAACTTCGTAGCTCAAGATGGTGGCATCATCGAAGTAGAAGTTCCAACCGGTGTCACGACGGAACGCGGCACCAGTGTTGCCCATGATTTTGGCCCACTGCGTATTCGGGTTCTGCTCGAGCTTCTGGATCGTGTCGAACTTAGAAATCGTCACCGCCAGCGGTGGTGGGGAGTCCTCGCCCATGAGGGTGATGAGGTTCTCCAGCACGCGGGTTGGTTCCGCACCCAGCTCGCCGAAGTCAGGAACCAAACCGTGCAGGTAGTCACGGATCTCTCGCTCGCGGAGCGGGTCGAAGAGGAAAATCACGAGGTCCGCGTATTTGAAGAAGGACAGCGCCTCACGGTCATCCTCACGCTCCGGCAAGTTCTCCAAGTCCTCACCTGCGACATCGCGGAACACAAGGTAATTCGTGCGCATAGTGCCTTCAGGATCTGGCCACTGGCCAAGATCGAAGATAAGCGGGTCACGCTGATACGCGTCCGTAGCCACCGCGCTCGGAGTTGGGTCCATGCTCTTCATCTCCTGGAAGAGCGGCTGCTCGTACTTTTCCTGGAAGCGCTGCTCCGTGGACTGATCCGCTGCGAATACGGAATGGTTGTGCTTATGCGCCAGCTGCTTGAGCTGCTTGACCATAACGGCGGTATACAGAGACTTTCCGGAGTTACGAGCACCTGCCATGGCCACGCAATGGGTCACGGATTCGGTCCAGTTGGGCAACAACTCACGGTTGTTATACGGGCTGACGGTAGCGCCTTCTTCCAGTGGACGGAACGTCCACGGACATGCTGCCAAGCTAGCCATTAGTACTCCTCCTTGAGCATCTCGGCGACCTGATCTGACAGGCGTGCCAGGTCCTGGTTGAACTCGCTCCCCTGCTTTTCAACGGCCTCGGCGTCAATAACAACGAAGGCCACCGCGTGGTCCCCTGCAGTTACCTTGGCAAGTTCGACCTCTTGCTTAGCGATCGGGCTGACGACGATAACCACCGAAGGAATATCGCCTTTCAGCATCTGTGCCGTTGGACTATCAGTGACGTAGATAAACAGTGAGGAATTCGCAGAGAGATCCTCGCTGCGCCAACGGCGTTGACCCACGCGGTCAGCACCGGCTTCGATGACGCCACGGATGAAGCTGCGCAATTCGCTCACCACGTGCTGGTCAGTGCGCTCACGACCATCGGTTGCGATGAAGCCACTGAAGGAATCAGCGAGGGCATTGATGTACTTAGCCACCAGATCGAGCGCCGCATTGTTGACGTTGACCTGCATGGACGAGGAACTGTCGATGATTGCCGTGGCGTTCTTCAGCTCGGCGTCGTTCACCGCAGCACGGCGCATCTTGGAACGAACCTCACGTGCGGAGTCGGTAATACCCACGCCTTCAGAAGAGCCGAAGGCATCAAGGCGGAGGCGTCCACCTTCAGCGGTGAGCTCAGCCAGGCGTTCCGAGCTGTCCTCAGCACCATCGATAAGCACGCGCGGAAAGCTGACGGTGTCCTCGCCATTGGAAATGTTCAAGCGGATTTCGGTGCGCTGGCCGTAGGTTGCCGCCCCGGACGGCTTCACCTGAATCGTTGCGCGTTCCGTGATGTTGTGGATGATGTAGTACATCTTGTCGATGCGACTAAAATCCGCACCTTCACCAATGATCTCCAGCTCAATCCTCGCGCCACCTGCACCAATCTCGAAGGCTTCGACACGAATGCTGTCATTCATAGAAATGGAGCGGGAATCTCCATCCTTCAAAGTGTATTTAGCCATAGTCTTCTACCTTCCGTTGGCTTTGGACGTTGCGAGCAATCTCTTCAGCAATTTCCTTGATGAAGCGGCCCGGATCGCTTTGGGAATCGATACCCATTCTGCACCGGTCTAATTTGATGACCCCGGTAAACCGCTCAACCACGAGAGCACGCGCTTGCGCGATTGTGTCGTCGTCGAGACCTCGCAAGATTTCGCGAACGAGGAGCTTATAAGGCGATTCGAACAGCTGGACCCAGGAGGCAATTGCCGCAGCCAAGGCGAGGGTGTAGTAACCCTCTGGGTAGCAGGAGCGATCCAGAATCGCGAGGTGAATAGCACGGCCACGGTTGGCATTCAGGTACTTCAACCACCACGCCGGATCGTAGTTATATAGGTGCTCGATTTCTTGCTTAGTCAGCGGCGGCACCCATGCATTGGGGCGCGGAGCTGCGCTTGGCGACGCCCGGTGTTCCACCCGTGGGTGCACCGGCGCCGGGTTCACTGGAACTGTGGACTCTGGGGTCTTAGGGGTCTCTGGCGCCGGATTGACCGGCGTAGGAGCAGCAGAGACGTCAGCAAAAGGATTGTGGTTCGTTGCGTTATAGGAACCGAGTGGCTGCTGCTCTGCAAATCCGGTCGGCTGCGGTGACCGCGGAGCCTCTGACAGGAATGGTGAAGCTTCAGCGGCCGGAGCTTGTGGCTCGCCAAAAGGGCGCGACTGCTCCGCCACCGTGCTTTGTTGCGGCTGCACGGCAGAGTCATCATAGGCGCTGATATCGGGCAGGGACGCGCCCAGAACAAAGACGACCGGGTTACCTGGGATAGCACCGGCTTTAACCATCTCCATCAGGCGTAGCTTTTCCCTTTCCGGGACGACGACCATGGTCGAAGTGCCCAGCGGCAGCTCAGCGATACCCGCTGGCTTTTCAAACGTGGAGTACCCGAAGCCTTGCTCGCCGACCTCGCGGGCGGTTGCGGCAATCCACAATGCCGCCTGGTTTTCTGGTGCAACGAGTACCACTAGTGATTTCTTCTTGGAAGAAAGTACCTGCGCCATGGCACTGACCAAACGTGCGTTGTAGCCGGCGTCCGGATTGGGGGTCACGGACTTAAATGGCGCCGGAAGAGTGGCAGGTTTTTGGAATTCGCCAGCCAGAAAGTCGTCGATAAGTGCATCAAAAGCCAGCGGGCCCTTGCGCACAATCTTCTCCGGGATTTGTACCTTGTCCACCTCGAAGATGGAGAAAGGAGTGGGCACGTCCGGGGAGAACAGTACCTGGGCTGGCGCTGGCGGAGTTCCGCCGTCCGTCACGCAGGTGTACGTGAACACATTTCCACCGCGTCCCGTGGCATCGATTCCCGCCGGAACAGAGACCATGGTGACCCACTTCTCGCCTTCCTCAGTCAGCGTGAATACAGCGGTACGGTGCACCAGCTCTGCACGCTCCTGCGCGGACGGAAAGTCAGGGATGCGAGTGCCAGTGTTCAGCGTGGTCGGGACATAAGTGATGAGCTCCTGGAGCTCTTCTGACGAGATATCGCCAACCTTGGAGCCCACTCCCCAACCACCGGCACGGCCGTTTCCGCGGGAAAAGGACGCGTAACTAAATGCGCCGCCCATTACTGCTGCCCCTTCTGATAGTCGTTGAAATCAACCGGTTGCTGGTTAAAAGCACTCGCCGGGAAGAACAAGCGGCTAGCCACGTTGCGCTCCACCACGACGGCCTTGTCATTCGCCTTGAATTCGGAATTGAACTCCGACGAGTCGAATCCACTCTGGTTGAAGGAATTAAACACGTCGTTGCTTCCCATCCCAAAGGAGTCGAATCCGCTGTCCATCGAATTGAAACCATCAACCGCGAACAAGCGCAGGTAGCCACCGCGCAGCGTGCGCTCATCGAGCTCCACAACAAAGTCAGGGTTCTGGAACGTGCTTTGTCCCAGTCCCTGGCTTGTGTACGTCGCCGTATTGGTGCCGGAGATTTTCAGCGGGTAACCATCCTCAGCGTAAAGCGGAAGGCGCTCTGGGTTGTATACAACCTGGCAAGAAAATGGGCGCTTGTCGCCGCTGTCCAAGCTCGAGAGGTAAACACCAACTTGGCGAGTCGGGAAGTCATACAGGATGTCATACGTGACTGTCCGAAGTCCCGCGTATTCCAGAATGCGCTCCTCAGCCTCGGTACGCTCGCCTGCGTACATCGCGTAAGGACGCAGACGCACGCGGTCACTGTGGCGCTCCAGGTTCAAGCGGATGCCGCCCTGCAGCTCGTAGTCTTCCTCACGCACCGTGCTCGTGCCGCTGTTGGTGGTAACTTCCACCATGGTTGCGCCCAGTGGCCAGTTGAAGGAGATGAGCTGGCTGTCCACACGCTCAATGAGGCGGACCTCATTCTCCGCGATGGGCAGGACGCGCTGCAGAACCTTTGACTCGCCCACCCAAGCATCAGCTTCGTTGAAGTTCACCGGGGTGATGTACACCTCGTACCAATCCGGGGGCCACGCCACCGTGGTGTTTTGCGGCGAATCCGGTTGAGCAACGCCGCGCGTCTCAGTCACGGCGTCGGCAAACGCGTTCTCCACGTAGGACTTATCGATAGCCTTGGTACGCAGCTCCGGCAGCGGCGCATGCGGCGTGAGATAGATCTTGACCTCGCCGGTCTTTGGCGAGCGCCAATCGATGTCGATATTGTCATGTCCTTCGACCGTGACACGCTCGCACCGAGTAATGGTCATCTTCTCGAGCTCACTGGCCAGCTTCACACGGTGCTGGACCGCGGCTTCATTAACGCTCGTCAACGTGTTGCTGCGGAACTGCGCCTGCCCCAGCAAAGACACGACCATGGTCTGGCCGGCTTCCTGGACGCGGATCGTAGCCTTGCGTCCACTGGCCTCAATGTCCTGCTCAAAGCGTGGGGAAAGCTTGTCACGCTCGTTGTCTTTGCACGCATACACGACGGCGCCCTCATGGCCATCGAGCAAATCCCAAGAGACCTGAATCGCGCCTTTGATGGTGGTGACCTTGACGTTGACCGGCGGGTAGATCACCGCGGTCTCGCCCATGAACACCGGTTGCGCACTGATGATCTCCCCAAGGTCTTTGCCCTTGTACGCCCACACCGAATAGTGGCGCAGGCCCGACTCGCCTGGGTTATGGTCACGGTATGCGAAGCCCTCAGTGATCATGAGAGTCTCGCCCGCCTCTGGCGACTCGATCATCTCTTTGTCATCAGCTACCACTCGATAGAGAACCATTTCTCCTGGCTGGCACTCCAGCGGCTCCCACCAGATACGCACGGGGTGGCGCGCATCGGAGCTCTCCTCCACCGACGGTTCGTAGCCGTACGCTTCTTCCTCCGGTATGTCCGACTGGGGCTGTGCAGCGGGAATCTCAATCTCGTAGTGCATCTCTGGGGCAACCCAGCCCGCAGCCTGGCGGCCTTTATAGGGCACTTTAAATGCAGATGCAGGGAGATTGGTGTAATCATCCTCGTTAACTTGGGTGCGAGAATCCTTTGCCGCTTCCAGTTTTGCCAACTCTGCTGCCCAGTCAAACACTTTTTTGGGCTTCTGTGGCTGAGGTGATTCGTTGTGGGGGCTCATATCTTTGATCTCCGAAGTCTCGGACTGGATAAAGTTTCCGGTAACCTCCGCCTGTGGCTCCGGGTTGAGGTTGCGCGCAAAAAGCTCTGGATGCTCCACGCTCTCACCGCTGAACACTGCTGCGATTTGCTCAGCGAACTGAGCAAACTCAGGCGACAATGCGTTACGTACGTCGTCGACAGTGACGCTGCGCATCGCGTGCAAAGGCATCAGCTGTGACAGCGGAATATCCGTGATCTTTGCTGGCTGGGATTGCGTCATCTTTCTTCGCTCCTAGAACGTATCGTCCAGATCATCGAGCGATGGTGGCTGCTGCGATTGACCGAAACCAAAAGGATTTGCGGTATTGCTGGTCTCATTTCCAAAGCTGTATCCAGGCTGAACCTGAGAAGCATTATTGAAAGAATCGATGTGATCAGTGTCATCGAGATCGCTCAGCGCATCCTCGAAGAACGCTGATGGCACCGCTTCCTCCAGCCGCTCTTCCTTCGGCACCAGGTACTTGAAATCCGTGATACGGCCGAACTGGACCACAGTGAGAGAACGGGAGAGCTGGCTGGTCAGCTCCGTATTGCTGTCCACCTCAATAGTGCGCGTGTAGTCAGGGTCAATCTCGGTGTAGCCTGCCGAAGCACCCAGGGTGGTCAGGGCCTCGTTGCTGAAGGCCTGCATTGCCCCCTTCTCTTGGCTCATACCCGCCAGGAACTGCTCTGTGGACTGCGTCTGACGACGATTCTCATCCAAGAAGGTCACCGAAGACAGGTAGTGCTGCAGCCTGCCAGCCATCCGCGGATTCGTAATCACGTTGTGCCAGACCTGCGGCTTCTCATCACGGGAAGCCATGAGTGGGTGATCTAGGTGGCGTGAGATGAGGTCGAGCTGGGTGTTAGAGTTTTCGCCGCGCATGCCCCACATAGCGCTGAGCTGTACCGAGCCTTGGCCTACTTGATTGCGCTCAAAGACAGAGTTCATGTAATCGACGAGCGAACGCAGGGACTTGTGCGCCCAGTCACGTAAATAAACCTGGGAGCGAATCTCCTCAGCCATGCGGTTGGTTTCATCTTCCGAGACCTGCGCTTGGCCGATTCGCGCGTTATCCGGCAAGCCAGACTCTGGGGTACGCAGGTGATCACTCGTGGTGGAGTTAAGCCCGAACGGTGCGTAGATGGCACGTCCAAGGATCGCGGACCAGCTGAGGAACTGGCTGTAAGCGTTGAGGATGCGGTCGACGTCGGCAGCTGCTGACACGATGTTGCGCGCGGCAATCTCCTGGTTCTGGCGGTTGAGCTTTTGCCTTTGCACGTAATCGTAGATTTCGCGCTGTGCCTTGGTGAACATCAGCCACGTCAACAAAAGGAAGAGGATGATCGAAAGGATCACGCCAAAGGTGGTCCACCGCCAATCGAGAGTGAGCATGCCATCCCAGATCTTCACATCTGGGTTGTAATTGGCCAAGCACATGTAGAACAGCACGACCAGAACAAGAGTCAGGATGCCCCACGACGCACGCAGCTTGTTCGTGAGTCGTCGATTTTCATCGTTGAAGTCGCGCACAGCAAAGCCTTTTTCTTCCTCGCGCAGCCTGCGTGCTTCCGTTTCGTAGAAATCAACGCGCTGGCGAGCGACACCAAGACGCTGTGCCAAGCCAGTACCGACCTTCCAGGCGAAGCTGTTTTGGTTCTGATTGCGCCACGCAGCGAATTCCTGTTTCTTGCGGTTAACTTCCGTGTTCTGCGTGACCTGGCTGGTCCAGTCCAGGTCTGCTGCGAACTTCTCAGCCGCAATCGGGTCGAATGGGGCCACCTTAGCCTCGGACTCGTTGTTGTAGCCCACGGTGCGGTGCATCAGCGGATGGAAACCAAGGAAGGAGTTGCTCATGTCTGGCACGGACTGCTGCCCATACTGCACGATCAGGACTTCCTGTTGGCTGCCCTTCTGCGGTGTGAAGATGGCGTCTTCTTTCCACTGACCATCAACCAAACCAAGGGCGAAGTCGTGGTAGGCCTCCCACATACCAGACAGCTGCGGCGCCTGGCCGATGTCGAATTGCACCTTCTGCGCCTCAGCCAGGGTGCGCTGGTTCTTCTGCTGCATCTGCTGAATAGACACAGCATTGCCCTTACCAGAGTGTCCATCCAGAACGACTTCCATGTTGGAATTCTGGCCATAGAGTAGGTTCTGAAGGAAGCCCGCGGTGGCACTGTTGACCGTGCCACGGTGGCTGTTGACCCAATCCTGCGGCTTGCCGATGCCCGTGGCCCAGTACAGGCGCAGGTTATCGCGCAGGGCAGCCCATGCGCTGACCTTCTGCGTCTTAGGCGACTCCAACGGGATTTCAGGGGACAGCAGCGAACTCCCGTGCATCGCGAAAAGCGTGTCGGAGTAGTACTGAGTCAGCCTCGCTGGATCAGTGACGCGCTCGGCATGGCTGTTGTTGCGCAGCTGCGGGCGCGGTAAGGGGCGGTTCGGATTGAACACGCGATCCTTGACCGCGTTCTCAACCGCGCTGGCGTCGATAGTGCGGTGAAATGCACGCACCAAACGGAAGTTCTCGCGGTTGCCCGTCTCCATGAGGCGGCCGGTGTCTGGATCAAACACCGCAGCCTGCGGCATTCCGCGCCAGAGGCCGAAGATAGATGCCACGGCAGGCGCAGCAAACTGGGCCAGTTCAAAGCCATCCTCAGAACGCGGAATCGGGCGAATACGCGTCGACGAAGGAGTGCCGCCCTCTTCCGGGGACAGCACCAGGTTCTCCCACACCTGCAAGGGCTCGATGTGAACGTTGCGCAATGGCAACGCCGAAAGCAGGAGGCGCACTCGCTGGTTGGATGCCTGCACGATGCGGGAATCTACCGCGGCAGCCCACTGCGACAACGCCTCTGGTTGCAGGGGTTGCGCCTCATCCATCGAATCGAGAACCACCAGAAGGATGTCTCCTTCGTGGCGATGCAGGGCGTCGTCAAGCGTGGAAATGCGTGGCGTGCCCTCCGCATCGAAAGAGCGCACTACTGCAGCTGACGTGGGGTGGGTGTAGTCCACCCACATGAAGTTATCCAGCAAGCCCACTGCACGCAGGTCGAAAAGGCGGGAACGAATCTCATCCGCGGTGGCGCCGTGTCCAAAGAACAATACGTTAGTCATTAGAAGGTGTCATCCAAGTCAGGGAGTTCAAATTCGGAACCAAAGCTAGGCGTTACCGGCGAAAAATCGCGGCTGGTCTCAGCCTGGTAGGAAACAGGGGTCTCAGCAACGGTCTTGGCTTGGCCGAGCAAATCGCGGATACGCTGCGCCATGACGACGACGTCCGGTGCAAGGTCGCGGTAGTAAGGCGTTGCCGAAGCCACCTCACGGCGACGGATGGTGGCATAAGGCTTATCATCCATGCCTTGGCCCGGCAGAGAATTCATTCCACCCGGAATGAAGTGATCAGCATTACGCACATGCCTGTCGAGCTTCGCAACGAAGGATTCATAACGATCCTGGATGCTGGAGCCAACAACGCCGCGGCCCGGCACGTTGCCATCGCGCAGGAACTCAGCCAAACGATGTACCAGCGGGTGCGTGGACGCACCGGAGTGCGCGAAGTCCTTGCCATTGTCGTAGAGGCCACGCAGCAGCTGGTACGGGTACAAGGAAGAACCAAAGCCATAAGGGCCGTTTTTCTGCACCTTTGCGTAGGCGATGAAGATGGACTCTAGGACAGAAGACATCCAGTCGGATTTCTTGACCATACGACGCGGGGAAATCAGCATCGGGTTCGGGAAAGGAACCCAAGCATTGACGCCACCTGGAGTGTCATCGAAGATATGCGCCGCGGCCTTGTCGGTGTCCTGATCGGAGATGTAGATGCGGCCGGTGATGCGGCCAATGATCCAACCTGCCACCATGGCCTGACGCTCCGTCTCGGTGATCGGCAGAGCGGCAGCTAGCGGGCGTGTGCGGCGCTCAGACCAATAAGAGCCATCGAAGTTTTCTTGCTTGTCGATGTCTTCTGCGATATATCCGAACATCGAGGAGAAGACGATCGGCGAGTAGTTCGGGTAGGAACCAAAGATTTCGATGTGCTGGACCTGCTCAGACATGTTGAGCGAGTTGCGCAGCGCTACCTGGGATGGCTCATCGATGGAAGGTGTGCTCAGGATGCTGCTCAGGCGTGGAACAATACCAGTCTCTTCGTTCCCCAATGCCTCGAACGGAATGTCCGAGAAAGAGTAGGTGTACTGGACGTCCTTGCCGTGGATGCGCTGAACCATGTCGCTGGAGACAGCGGCCAATGGACGAGCATAGCTCAGCGCCAGCTGGAAGGCACTGACGAAGCGATCGATGCGCTGACTATGCTCAACCTCGTTGATATCTGGGGTAAGCGTCAGGTAGCTGCGCAAATCCACCGAGTTGAACTTGTGGAACTCGTAGTCGCGGCGGTTGATCCAATCGCGAGCACGTCCCAGCAGGTCCGCCGGGCGGATACGTGCACGGTACTGGGCGCGCTGCGACTCACGAACCTCGCCAGTCTGTGGGTGACGGGACAGGTACTTGGAAACCCAGCCGGCGCGGTTGCTGTACTCATCGTTAGTGCGCTTTTGCGGTGCCAAGGTGTTATTCGGAGCCTTGTTGGCATCCAGGGAATCCCACTCACCGCGAATAACCGCGCGGACCGCAAACGGATAAGCCTGGTCATAGTGCTGGACGTCGGAAGTGGCGTGTTGGCCCTGAATGGTGCGCAGCATCTGGTCCTGGTAATCGGTGATAAACGCGTTGACGTCAGTCAACATGATCTCGTTCTCGGCGCCCTTGAAGCGCGACTCGACGACCTCGTCGATTTCTTCCGGCCATGCGTTGACCTCGTTGGTGCGAACGTCAGCCAGCTTGTTGGTTTCCGGACGCGACTGTGCAGCCTTCTCCAAGACCTCGTGGGCATCTTTCAGTTCGCGCTTGAGGTGGAAGAGATTCTCATCCGCGTAGTCCTGCAAAACATCTTTCAGGATGTGCGCCATCGCCATGAGGAAGTAGCTGTAGAACTGCTGGTGGTACAGGCCTAACAGGGCATTAACGGTGGGGGTTGGGTCCGTCATCTGGCCCTTGCCGGTCAGCGGGCTCAGAATCGGCTCGGAGCCTTGCGGCAAAGCCAGAACGTTGGTGCTGAGGAAGGAATTAGACATCTCGTTCAGCTGCGGCATCAGACGGTCGCCGCTAGTGAGGATGTCGCTGAGTCGGTCCAGAAGCTCGCGGACATAAGGAACACCGACTGCAGCAAGTTCGCTTTCAACGGTCTCAAGAACCCTGTCAGAGAAGAAGTTGGCATAGCGGTACGCGGTGTCATACGCGGACTGCTGGAGCAGACCAGAGATGTACTGCTGGTTTTGTGGGTCGTTCAGGTTCTGGATGAGCTCGCCACGCCACTCGTTTACGTTGCGGCCCTCGCCAATAGGAATGAAATTACGCAGGTTGCGCACTGCGTTTTCCGCGGCGGGCTGGGCCATCGTATTGAAATTGGCCATCAGCCAGTTCCAGGTGGTGTTGATATCAATCGGTGCGCCCGTTGCCCAGTTAGGGTCCAGAGTCATCTCCTGGAAGCGGGCAGGTAGACGCTCATCGAGACGCTTAGCAATTTGTATCTCGCCAGCTTCCGGATTGGCCTTGTCAAGGTGGCCGTTGAGCAAACGGTCGAAAGAACTACGGGCCAGGCGCTGTGCGGAATACTCAGCGAAGCGGTCACGGCCCATGGAAATCTGTGCGTAGCCCAGAGAGCCCCAAGGCAAGCGTGCCCACGGCGTACCGCCCTGGGACTGATCACGGTCCCAACCGAAGAAACGGCGGCCGCCGTCACCGGATGGGGTGTTGGTCAGTGCGTAGGAAACCAGGTTGTCAGAGGCACGGGTCGAGGCCATCAAGCCGGCCAGCGCACGGCCAAGGCCACGATAGACGGACATCGCGGAGCCATCGCCGAAGCGGGAGCCGGTTGTGCCCATCTTGGAACCGATTGGGAAAATACGGCCGAATGTCGGACCGTCCGGCGGGGTGCCCATGTCGAAGGCCTCGAAGATGGCGCGGTCATGCGCGGTGGAGTTGCCCATCTGGGAAGCCACAACCTCGCCGAACATGGCCAGGGAATTCGGCCACGCACCGGCCATGTCCTCTGCCTTGTTGTCGGAGAAGATCTCCGGGGTGTACATGAAGACCAGCGTGCTGGTCGGATCGAGATTCTTGATGGTGGTCAGAACGCGGCAGACATCCAGGAACATCGAAGCGCCTGCGCCGCCTGCCATGGAGGAAACAACCAGCACAACCGGCGCGGAGGAACCAGTATCGGTGCGCTTCTTCGACTGCTTGTAATTGAGCTCGTTCAGTTCCTGGATAGCTTCCTGGGTAAACATCTCAGACACCGCCGCGTTCAATGCGTTGCGGATGTCCCTCAGGTGGCGCAGGGTCAGGATACGGCCGATGGCGCGGTACTGGCCGGCGCCATCGGCAAGCTTCGTGTCATTCGATTGCGGCGTACGCGAAGCCCACGTGGCGATCTCGCCCAGCTTGCCGGAGCGGCCCAGCGTTTCAGAGATACCCGCGTCGAACTGGTTGTAACGCTGTCGTGAACCGATGCCGACGTACTGGCCACCGCTCTGGGTAACGTTCGGCAGCTTCTGCGGGCCAGCCTCCTCTTCGAGGGGCACATCGATGTTCACAAACTGCCAAGCCTTAGGCAACTCAGTGATGTCTGGATCGATGGTGCGCAGCTCCGCCTTGAGCTGGTCCATGATAAAAGCCAAGGTCTTGGCGCCGGAGCCACCGCAGCCAACTACGAGGAACTTCTTCATCTGCTCTTAAAACCTTTCGGGATGTCTCTTTAAGTGTTCAACTTGTGCGTTCTGCTTGCGTTCTGGCTCGGACTAGTTGTTTCCGAAGGAAGGCCCCTGCGGCCATCCACCATTATTGCCGCTTGGTCCGTTGCCCGGCTGGCCAAAGCCTCCCTGCGGACCTGGCTGGCCAAAGCCTCCCTGCGGACCTGGTTGACCGAAGCCACTTTGGCCACCTGGATGGCCGAAGCCGCCCTGTTGGCCTGGCTGACCAAAGCCGCCCTGCTGGCCGAAGCCGCCTGGCTGGCCCGGCTGACCAAAGCCACCCTGCTGCCCCGGGAGCTGCTGCACTGGAGCGTTAGCCCCCGGCGCGTTCTGCGGTGCCTGTGCACCTTGCTCTCCCTTCGGGCCCTTCGGAGCCTTAGGCTCCTTCGGCGCTGGGAACTGTACCTGCTCGAAGAGCACCGGTGCGGAGCGGTTAATCTCCTCGGAAAGCTCGTCGTACTTTTCGGCATGTGCCATCGTGTCGATGGTCAAGACGATCTCGCCGCGGTCCTTGTCATTCGCGTTGCCCACGAAGAACCAATTGTTCTGAACTGCCAGCGGCAAGATGGCGCGGCCACCGGACTGCTTGCCCTTGCCGGAGATAGAGCCGTCCTTTTCAACTTCCACGTGTGCCGCGGTAAATGGGCTAAGGCCCATCTTTACCTTCGCCTCATACAGGCCCAGGTTTGCCCGGCGCGGCGCGGCGTCGACAGGCACTGCGCCCTGGAACTCGTCCTTGGAAACCGCAAACGGCTTGCCGGTATCCGTGCGGATGAGGCTCGTGCCTTCCTTCTTGACCGGAATCGTCTTCGCGAACATGCGCGGTGACTCAGGGATGCGGCCGGAGAACCACTTCATGAAGTAAAGAACTGCCAGCGGAATCAGAAGGCCCAAGAGAACCGCCAGCACGAATGCCAGGCCGAAAGCGCTCTTGCTCAAAGGCGTGGTCATCGAGCCCTTGAGCTGCAAAGGCAGCTGCGCTTCCTGGTTATCTTCCGCAGACTGCAAGCTCAGCTCTGGCTGCAAAGCCAATGCGCCGTCTTCCATATTTTCGGCAGAAAGGGTCACAGGCAGCGTCGCCTCTTCGCCCTTGGCCAGCTCAAGCGCGTTATCCGCGGAATCGTACTGCGAGGTTACCTTCAGCGCATCCACGCCCTTCGGCAGCGTGACCTCATCAGCGCCGAAGCTCTGCTCCGCCAGCCACACCTTACCCGGACCAGCTACCGGAACATCGATCGTGACTTCCTTTTCCGTCATCGACACCACCTGTGCCGAGCCGACGGAGGGCATGTTGACCGGGGTAATCGTCAGCGGAGTTTCGCTCTTGATGGGGTTGAGCTTGGAGCCCGGCTGATTATCGACGCCCTTCGTGGTGATGTCCACGCTGGTCACCAGCTTGCCAGCCGCAACGTTTTCGACCTTGTCCAGCGGGATATCCACCGCGTTGCCGTCCACGATCGGAGCGCTTTCGAGCAGCGTTACTGACTCGCCCTCTTCGGGGACGAACTCCGCGCGCAGCGTGCCTTGGCCTTCGAGCTTGCGCGGCTGACCGCCGCCGTCGACAAGCTGTGCCTTAATGATTTGGTCGGAGTTGATGCCGCCGCTTAGCTTCCCACCGTTTTCGCGCTGCAGGTTGAGGTTCAGCCCCGGAATCATCACCATAGATGCCTGGTACTCGCCCTCGGCGCCGCCCTCCAGCTTGTAGCCAAAGGTCCACTTGCCGGCCCAGCCTTCGCCGCCCTTCTTCATTGCGACGTCGACCATGCCCGGCAGGCGGTCATTGGTGGTGATCTCCACGTCGGCGCCGGCGACCTTCTTGGTATCCGGCTTCAGCTCTACCGTTTGCCCATCAGGGCCGGTGAGGGTCGGGATGATCTTGCCTTCTTCCACGCTGGTCTTCGGAACCGCGGACAAGCGGACCGGGTCGACCGAGTTATCCAGAAAGAAATCGAATTGCTCGGTGAAAGTGCCTTCCTTGTTCAAGCCACCAGACGCTGGAATGAGGTTACGGAAAGCCGCGAACAATGCGGCGGGATCCTCACCGCCGTTGAAGAAAGCACCGTTCGGTTCGCCCTGGCCACAGCCCTCACCTTCAGCCAGATCGGTGAGAAGCTCCGTCTGCTCCTTCGCATCGCGCTCCGGTACGAGGCCGACGTTGAAGAGGCGGATATTGGACTGGCGGAAGGCGGAAACCGTGGAATCCGGGGTGCACAAAATGTTGCGGGCTGCTGCGTTATCCTTGCCGGTCTCAACGCCTACGTAGGCGCCGTCGGTAAAGAAGACGATGGCCCGGCAATCGCTGCCATCATGATCGCCGAATTCCTTGAGCGCGCCCGAGTAGGCCAGTCCGTAGTCGGTTTCCAGATCGGAGGTGCGCTCCTTGTTACGGAAAGCATCAATCTCCTTGTCCAGGGCACCGGCGTTTCCGGAAACATTGGTCCAGCCGCCGTACTCGCCGGCCTCGGAGTAATAGCCGGAGCCGAATCCGGCAAGCTTGACGTTGATATCCGCGCCGGCGTCCTTGCCCAGGTTGGCCAGCTGATTGACGATGTCCTTGGTGGCATCAACACGGAAGTGGGAGCCATCGGTGGCGGGTTCGCCTTCGTAACCGATGAGGGACTGCGACTGGTCGAGCACGAACAACAGGTCCGCGGATTTCTTATCCGCGATACACGAGCTGAAGTCCGCGAGGTTCTTCTGCGAGGCTTCGGAGAGGCTGCTTTCGGAGGCTTGTGGTGCTTGTTCTGCTGGCGGGGCCGCTTCGGGCGCTGGTGCTTGCTCAGGCGCTGGCGCATCTTGCGCGGAAGCTCCCAAGGAACCTGCGAAACCGCACAACAATGCGGTGCTGCTGAGAGCGAGGAGACGATTTAGTTTTCGCATTAGGCGCCCATCACCTTTCCTACGTAGAAGGCGATCTCCACCGCAGAGGCAACAACGAGTACGAAGCCGCCGATCATGACTAGGCGGTAGACCAGCGTCTGGCGCGTGTCCTCAATGTAGAAGCTCTCTGCTTGGCGCCTGGTGTTTTGCAGGGTGTACAGGCCAAGGAGCACGAAGGCGACGATGCCTGCAAGCACCCAACCGGTAATTGCCAGTCCAAAGAAGAGGCCTTGGGTCGCAGTGGAAACCAACGGCGCGGCAATCACGACGATTGCAGACAAAATGGCGGCCACACCAGCGGCGATGAGCAAAGGCCACGGGCCCTTGGTCGGCGCGGCCGGAGTGGCTGGGCGCGAACTGCGCGGAGCGCTGGGCTGCCCGCCCGGTGCGCCAAAGCCCTGGCTGCCTTGTGCGGGGCCAGCTGCGCCAAACGACGGCGCGGTGCCTCCTGCTTGATTCGGCGAACCGAAGTTAGGGGAACTCGGGAATCCGAAACCCGAGCCGGCGTTGTTGGGTCCGGTGTTGTACCCGCTGCCCGCTCCGGGGCGCGGACCGCCAAACTGGGGCGACGAACCAGGCGAACCAAATGTCATAATTAATGACCTTTTCTCAAATAGCGCTCCCCCGACCAAGAGCGCAGCCAGGGAAACCAAAGGGAACAAAATAGGCACAAGTGTAGCAAGCAAAAGAATGCCATATTTGAGGCCTCATTTCGCCCCTTCCTTGGGATTTGCCCTCTGCTACCTCATCGCTAGATTGATAAAGCTGGGTTTAACTGCAAATTTCTCGCTGGATCTACCTTGAGGATTATTCCCCAACCTCCCCCAACCTGTGTGATTATTTCTGGTTTCTTAGACCATAAGACGACATGGCAAGATAACTGCCCATGACAGAAAAATCGGCAACCGCAACCACTTCCAGTGGCGAGAGCATCCGATTCATCCCGGTACAGTCCACGCTGTACCCGTGGCTGGTTACGGTGTTCGTCGTTACGTTCCTCATTTCCAACATCAACGCCACAAAGGGCGTCCAGCTCGGTCCGCTTATCACCGACGGCGCCTTCTTCTTATTCCCGCTGGCTTATATTGCAGGCGACGTCCTGTCCGAATGCTATGGCTTCAAGTCCACGCGGCGGGCGGTCTACATCGGATTCGTCATGGCGATTCTGGCCACGGTGTGTTTCTATATCGCGATTTGGCTGCCAGCGGCGGATTTCTATGAGGGCCAAGAGGCCTTCGCCGCTACCTTGGGCCTTGTACCGCAAATCCTCGCCGCTTCCTTGGCAGGCTACTTGGTGGGCCAGCTGCTCAACTCCTTCACGCTGACCCGTATGAAGGCAAAGTCCGGTGAACGCGGGCTCATCGGCCGTTTGGTGGCTTCAACCGTCGTGGGCGAGTTCGGCGATACTGTGTTGTTCTGCATCATCGCCGCACCAGTCATCGGCATTTCTACATTCAGCGGCTTTCTCAATTACGTAGTGGTCGGCTTCGTGTGGAAAACCCTCATCGAGGTGGTCATGCTGCCGTTAACCACCGTCGTCATCAAGTGGGTTAAATCCCGCGAAGACTACGTTCCCAGCAGCTAACCCACAAATCCCCAGCCCTAGAAACCCAGCCCTAGAAACCCAGGGCTGGAACTGCAGCTTCCTGGTGAAAAGGGCGGCGTCGGCAAGCGCGAGAAAAGCCGAACAGGAGGTCTGCAGTTCCAGCCCTGGGTATTTGCGGAAAAAGGCGGAGGGCGCATTTGCGGAAAAAGGCGGAGGGCGCAGGGAGGTAGCTTACTTGCCGGCGTAATAGCGGCCCATGAACTCGTCGCGGTAAGCCTCGTAGTAGCCGCCGTCGATGGAGGCGCGGATGTTGTCCACCAGGCGGATCATGAAGGTCAGATTGTGCATGGTGCACAGCGTGCCGGCCAGGAATTCGTTGGCCTTGAGCAGGTGGTGGATGTACGCACGGGAGTAGTTCTCCGAGATGTAGCCGCCAAACTCCTCGTCGATTCCTGCAAAATCGCGCTTGAAGCGCGCACCCTTCAAGTTCAAGCGGCCATCGAGCGTGTACACGCCACCGCGACGCCCCAGGCGGGTAGGCGCGACGCAATCGAAGGTATCGGCGCCGGCCTCAATCGCGGTGAATAGGTCATCAGGCTCAGAAATGCCCAGCAGGTGGCGCGGTTTATCCTCAGGAAGCTCGTCGCAGACCCAGCCCACGATGGTGCCCAGGTTCTCCTTCTCCAGCGCGCCGCCGATGCCAAAGCCGCCGAAACCGCGCTTGCCGTTTGCCTCGGCAGCCTGGGAAAGCTCCACCAAACCGCGGGTGGCTTGGCGGCGCAAATCCTCATATTGCGCGCCCTGCACCACGCCCCACAGGGATTGGCGTGGCTTTTGCGGGCCACGCTCCTCGGTCAAGCGGTGGTGTTCATCCAAGCAACGCTGTGCCCAGCGATGGGTGCGCGCGACGGATTCCTCCTGGTAGGTACGGGTATCCACCAAAGTGGTCAGCTCGTCGAAGGCGAACATGATGTCGGCACCCAAACCATGCTGAATCTGCATGGAAACCTCCGGGGTAAAGCGGTGCTTCGAGCCGTCAATGACGGACTTGAAGTCCACGCCGTCTTCGTCGACCTGCGCCATGCGCTCCTTCTTGGCCGCGCGGATGTCCTTCTCGGTGAGGTTCGAGGTGTCCATGGCCAGGACCTTCTTGAAACCCACGCCAAGCGACATCACCTGGAATCCACCGGAGTCGGTGTAGGTGGGGCCATGCCAGTTTTCAAAGGCCGCGACGCCGCCAGCCTCATCCACGATGTCGTGGCCCGGCTGCAGATAAAGGTGATAAGCGTTGGACAAGATAGCCTGCGCGCCCGTCTGTCGGATCTGCTCCGGAGTCAGGGTCTTGACCGTGGCCTTGGTGGCCACGGGAATGAAGGCGGGGGTCTGAATATCCCCGTGCGGGGTGTGAATGGTGCCGCTGCGACCATGCTTGCCAGGGCCAGCCTGGTCGAGGCGCGTGCGCACGTCGAAGCTCAGGTCAGTCTCTAGCTTGGGTGCAGGAAAAGGCGGCTGTTGCTCGATCATAGGGGCTAGTTTACGTGTTGCGTCGTATCAGCAGATGCGCCGCCATGCTCACGCTCCCACTCTTCTTCCAGAGCTGTGCCTTCGATGTCGAGGGAAGGCATGATCTTGTCCATCCACTTCGGCAGCCACCAGGTGGCGCGACCCAGCAGGAACATCGTGGCGGGGACGAGGGACATGCGCACGAAGAAGGCGTCGAAAAGCACGCCTGCGGCAAGTGCGAAACCGAAGATCTGAATGAACGGCAGCGGCTGGTTAATAAACGCCACGAAGACCGAAATCATGATGATGGCTGCGGCCGTGACCACGCGCGCGCCTTCGGTAAAGCCCGCGATGGTGGCCTCGTCCACGGCGTTGTACTTGGTGCCACTGCCCTGCGGGTGGCGCGAGATATGCTCGCGCATGCGGGTAACCAGGAAGACCTGATAGTCCATGGCCAGGCCGAAGGTCACGCCGATCAAGAAGATAGGCATGAAGGAAATTAGCGGACCAGGCGCCGGGACTAGGCCAAAGAGGCCGTCCTGCCACACCAGAACCGTAAGGCCGAAGGCCGCGCCCACTGAGAGCAGGAAGCCCAAGCCAGCCACCACAGGGACCAAGACCGAGCGGAAGACTAGGAAGAGCAGCAGGATGGCCAGGCCCACCACGATGGCCAGATAAGGCAGCATGGCGGCCTCAAGGCGCTCGGTGATATCTAGCTGCACGGCGGTCAGGCCAGTCATGCCGATTTCTGCGCCAGTGACCTCGCCCAAGCGCTCATTTTCCGCACGCAGTGCCGACGCCGTGCCGACGGTCGTGGGATCCGTCGGGCCGGTGGTCGGTGTAACCATGATCTGTGCCGCGGTCTGATCAGAGTTGAGGCCAACGATCTGTGCGTGCTTCACGCCGCCTACCTGGTTAAGCTGCTGGGTCGCGTACATGAAGGAGGCGAAAGTTGCCTTCTTTTGTTGGTCTTCGCCTTCTTGACCCTGAATCAGCGGCTGGAGAGCCGGCGCGTCTGGGTTGGCTTCCTCACCGTTGACGATGACCAGGAATGGACCATTGACGCCTGCGCCGAAGCCTTCCGCCAGCAGGTCCGCGGACTTGCGCTGGGTGGTATCCGGATTTGAGCTGGTATCTGCCGGCAGCGCGAGCTCCATGTTCAGCACCGGGGCGCTCAGCGCGCCAAGACCCAACACGACCACGGCCATGACCAGGCCCGGGGCCTTCTGCACTGCGCGCACCCAGCGGTTGCCCATGGTGGCGCCCTTACGGTGCTTGCCCTTCTTGTTCGGGTTGCCGGCGATGCCGGGGATTCGACCAGCAAAGGCTTTATCGCCAGCCAGGCCAAGCAGCGCCGGCACCAGGGTCAACGCGACGAGCACCGCCATGAACACGGTGCCCGCGGCGGCCAAGCCCATGGCAGTGAGGAAGCCAATCTTGGCCACGATGAGGGCAAAGAGCGCCACAAAGACCGTGGCGCCGGCGAAGACCACGGAAGAACCTGCCGTGCCCACCGCCATGCCGGCGGCTTCGGGCCCATCCATCCGCGAGCGCTCCTGGCGGTAGCGCGACATGATGAACAGCGCATAGTCGATGCCCACGGCCAGGCCAATCATGATGGCCAGGACCGGGGTCAAGTTATTGAGCTCAATCCAGTGCGTGGCAATCATGACGCCGAGCGCGCCAAGGCCCACGCCCACGACGGCCGAGATCAGCGGCATGCCCGCCGAGACCAAAGAGCCAAAGGTGAAGATGAGGACGAGGAAGGCCACGCCCAAGCCGATGATCTCCGAGGTGGAGTTGACCTTAATCTCATCGCCAAAGCCCGCGCCACCGGCCTCTACCGTTAGCCCCTTCTCGCGGCCCAGCTCCATCGCCGCGGTGACGACGTCCTTGTCTTCTTGCTCAACGGTGTAGGAGCTTTCCGCATCGAAGTCGAAGGTGGTGTAGGCGATAGTCTCATCCTCGTTGACCATCGCGAGGTTTTCCGCATCCTTGCGGGCGGTCTCTTCCGGGAGGCCCATCGAGGTGAATTGATCGATAACCTGCTGCTGCAGAGCCGGCGATACGTCGAGCGGGTTGCCCCAGCGTTGCTGGTCCTTGATGCCGAGCTCGTTGGTGATCTGATCGACCACCTGCTGGATCGCTTCCTTGTTTTGCGGGTCAGAAAGCTTCTGCCCCTCGGGGGCTTGGAAGACCAGGTTCACAGAAGGCGCGCTGGCCAGGTTGCCGCTTTCCGGGAAGAGCTCGGCGGCGCGGTGGGTAGCGTCAATCGCCGGCGTGCCCTTGATGGAGTACTCCGTAGTCATGGGCTTCATCAAGGCAATCGTGGCGCCCACGGCGGCCACAAAGATCACAAGCCATGCGATGATCACTTTCCACCTGTTGAGGAAGGACCAGCGCCCAAGACGGTACAAGAGTTTTGCCACAGGAGTTACCTTCTGTCTCGTTGATTAACTTCGCCCAGTCTAGCGGCCCGCCGCTGGCAGCTAAAACACGAAAAGCCGTGGAGCAATTACTTGCCCCACGGCTTTTCGCTATGGCGGTGGCGGCGGGATTTGAACCCGCGGTTGGGGGTTACCCAACATTCGCTTTCGAGGCGAACACCTTCGGCCGCTCGGACACGCCACCGTGGTCTAGGTTACGTGTTGAAGCGCGCGGCACAAAATCCCGCCGGATTTACTTGTCCTTCAGGCCGCCAATAACCTCGTTGGCCTTGTCCTTTACGCCCTCGACAGCGTCAGAGACTTTGTCCTTAGCCTGGGAAATAACCTGGTCTGCCTTGCCCTCGTTAGCAAGATCCTCGTTGTCGGTTGCGTTTCCCGCAGCTTCCTTGGCCTTGCCTACTAGGTCGTCCTTCTTGTTTTCAAAATCACCCATGATGAGCCTCCTTTGTTTGCGATGACCCCACCCTACACAGATTCAGCGCAGCTCGCCGAAGAAGTCGGTCAGCAGTCCGGCGCATTTTTCCTCGCACACCCCGGCGCGCACCTCGGGCACGTGCAGGGCACCGGGGGCACGCAAGACATCGACAAGCGAGCCGCACGCGCCCGTCTTCGGTTCGAAAGCACCAAAGACCACGGAAGCCACGCGGGCACCCTGGATGGCCCCGGCACACATCGCGCACGGTTCGAGGGTGACCACGAGTTCACAGCCTTCTAGGCGCCAGCCATCGCCATGCTTGGCGACGGCCGCACGAATCGCCTCCACCTCCGCATGCGCGGTGGGATCGCCGCGCTGCTCTCGGCGGTTGACGCCGGTGGAAAGCTCGTTGCCGGCGGCGTCGTAAAGCACTGCTCCTACCGGGATATCTCCTGCCGGAGTTTGCCGTGCCACCTCGAGCGCGCGGCGCATGCGCGCCTCGGCGCGGGCCAAGCCTTGGGATTTAAGCAATGATCTCTTCGAGCTCGTCGCCGAAGCCTAAATCGCCCGCGATGCGCAGGAGCATGTCGGAGGGCCAATCTTCGTCATTGTCGATGATGTAGCCCAACTGATCTTCACTGAGCCCAAGATCAGCAAAAATATCGAAGTCACCGTCGCCATAAGGATCTGGATCCTCGTCGTCGTCATCGATTTCGGGGAAGTCAAGGTCGCGCAGCTCCAGGAAGTCGGCGGCGAAATCATCCTCGTCGGCATATGTGGCGTCAGAGATCAGCATGCGCACATCTCCCGGCACCGGGCGCACAACGACAAAGTAATCATCGTCCACACACAGCAGCGCAAAGGCCGCGCCCTCGGAGCGCAGCGCGCGCACTGCGTTTATGGAGGTGTTGATGTCCTCGAAGTCGTCATCGAACTCCCGAACCACCCATTGCCCCTCATTGCGGGCGACGGTAACTGCGAAGGAGATGTTGTCATCGCTCATACCTCGTGAGATTAGTCGTGTTGTGCCAGAATTGTCACCGTGAGTTCTCAAGACGTTCAACGACCCGTATGCATCATCGGCCTCGGCCTCATTGGTGGTTCCCTGCTGCGCGACCTCGTGGCAAGCAAACACGCAGTGTATGGCTATAATCACTCGACTTCCGGTGCCCGCAGTGCCATCAAAGCGGGCTATGACGTCACCGATGACATGCCTGCGATCCTCGCACGCGCCGAGGCTGACGACGCCCTTATCGTCATCGCTACCCCCATGAATGCGGTGGACTCGGTGCTGGATCAGATCGAAGAGCATGCGCCAAGCTGCGGCATTACCGACGTAGTTTCGGTCAAGACGGAGGTCCGCGATCTCTTCCTGAAGCGTGGCATGGAAAGCCGTTACGTGGGCGGGCACCCGATGGCCGGTACCCAGAACTCCGGCTGGGACCACTCCCAAATTGGCCTGTTCAAGCGCTCGGCGTGGGCAATTACTTATGACTACGCGGCGGAGTGCGAAGCCCGCGGCGAGCGCATCCCTAAGAAGTGGATCGAAACCTTCACTGACGTCGTGCGTATGACGCAGATGGTGCACGCAGAGGCCGTTCCGGTGCGCGTGGCCAACCACGATGCGGCCGTGGCCCGCATTTCTCACCTGCCACACGTGCTGGCTGAGACCCTCGCCGTGGTGGGCGACAATGGCGGCATCCTCGCGCAGTCCTTGGCCGCGGGCTCCTTCAAGGACGGCACGCGTGTGGCGGGCACCACGCCTGAGCTCGTGCGTCAGATGTGTGAGACGAACGCGCCCGCGCTTGTCGACGCCCTCGACGAAGCCCTCCAGCTCCTCCAGGCCGCGCGCGACTCGCTCGCTGCGGAGCAGCCTTCCATCGCAGACTTGGCTGAGACCGGCTTCCGTGCCCGTACTCGTATTGAGGCGCGCTCGGGTGCCCGCAAGGAGTCTGTCTCGCCGGTGAAGATTTCCTCGCGGCCGGTGCTGCGCCTGCACCCGGGCGGCCCGAACTGGGTGGCGCAGCTGCGCCAGTCGGAGTCCTTGGGCGGGCGCATCGAGATTTTCTAAGCTGCGCTTTCAGTCTCGGAAGGTGTCATCGCGCTGCTTCCGGGACTGTGACTCGTCTCGGCTCAGCGCGAGAATCGGCAGGCCTAAGAGGCCGAGCGCAATTCCGACGGGCAAGAGCCATAGCATCCCCGACGCCAGCCAGAGAACCGCACCGAGAATGGCGCCGGCGATGAGACAGGATGCAAGCTTCTGGTTCATGGAATCTAGGGTACGGGGGCGTCGGTAAGCATGTGCGATCGGCCTAACTGACAACGAAGCCTACAGTTTTGGGGGTGTCGCGGCTTTCGTTGGCAAATATGCAGCTTTCCGGTGGCCGGTTGCCCCACCCCTTGTTAAGCTGAGCGCAGCATCAACGGGGGGAACGATGAATGCACTACTTGTTCGGGGGCTAAGTAGGTCCCAACTTGTCACGCGTCTGCGGCGTGGGGACATCACCAAAATTGCGCGCGGTATCTACGTGTGGGGAGCTCCGACGCCGCTGGAGGTTCTGCAAGCGGTCCAAGAATACAAAGCTACTGTGATCGCCGCCGGTCGCACCGCGGCACAGCTCTATTTAGGCCATGAGCTGACGACTCCGCTGGAGCTGCGCGGACCTGCACGCTTGCCGACGTCGCCTTTCTACTCACTGCGCCGCACTAAGCAAAACGCCTATCGGATGATCGATGGCATCCGGGTGGCCAATCCGCTTCTCGCCATCGAGCGGCTCGACGCCGCCCTGGCGGTGGAGCTGTGCGAGGCCCTCTACTCGACGAAGGAAGGCAGGGAGGCCATCGAGCGGGACCGAGCGGAGTTTCGCCGACTGTCGGCGCACGCGCAGAAGGTACTTACGCAAGCTGCACTGTTTACCGACTCTTCTGCGGAGATACTAGTCATCCGCGCTTTGAAGGCGCGCGGGCTGAAGGTGGAGAGCAACTATCTCATTGGGGCGTATCGGTGGGACATTGTCTTGCCGGACTACAAGATTGCGCTTGAGATAAACGGTCTGCAATTCCACTCGGCGCTCACGCCGTGGATTAGGGACCACTGGAAGAACAACGAGGCCGTCCTGCGGGGCTGGCGCACGTTGCGCTATACCGGCCATTGCGTGAAATACCACCTGAACTACATCGTGGAGCAGATTTGTACTGCTAATCAGCCCGCCTGGGAGAGGCGCTACTACCGCGGAGTGCGCAGCTGGCACCGCGCGTTGGGTCCGGCGCCGTGGGAGGGAGCTCTGGAGCCGCCGCCCGAGCCGGACTGGGTGAGAGACATCGACTTTTCTCAGCAGGAGCCGCAGTAAGCGGGCTGTCTGTGGCTTTCGCGGCGGCTAGGGCTTTGGCTGCGGCTCGGATCTGCATAACTGACAACAAAGCCCTTCACTTGGCCTCCACGAGCGCTCTCGTTGGCAACTACGCAGATCCTAGGTGACATCCACGGGTGAAAGCCGGGGGCTAAGTAGCCGGTAAGTGACCCTCGAAATATAGGCACACCGTAAAACGAAGAAACTCCTAGCCTTTTTAACAAGCTAGGGGTTAAATTTTGTGCGCCCGGAGGGATTCGAACCCCCAACCTTCTGATCCGTAGTCAGATGCTCTATCCGTTGAGCTACGGGCGCAGTCCGTTGGCGTTGAGCGTTAAGCGCTCTCTGCAACGTGGATTAACTATAGTGCTGTTGCCCAGAAGCAGCAAATCGCCAGGCCACAATACGTTTTTACGCATTGTTAACCTGGCGATTCGGCGCCGGATAGGTGCCTTGCCCGCACGCAGCAGACAGTGTTTACAGCACCAAGCCGAAGACCGGCACGGCCAGCAGGTAGACCGTCAGCGTAATGAGCACACAGCCAATGAGGTTGAGGCCAACGCCACCCTTGATCATGTCGCCAATCTTGACGTAGCCAGAGCCGTACGCAATCGCGTTCGGCGGGGTCGCAACCGGGAGCATGAACGCGCAGGTAGCCGCGAGAGCAACCGGGATGGTCAGCAACAGGATGTTGATTTCCCCGTTGGTAGTCAGGCCAATACCCACGGCCACACCGCCCATAATCGGCAAGAAGGTAGCCGCCGTTGCGGTGTTGGAGGTGATCTCCGTCAGGAAGAGGACGAGCAGGGCGACCGCCGCGATGAGCAGGATGGTCGGCAAGCCGCCCAGGCCCTTGGCCATCTCACCAATCCACAGGGAGAGACCGGAGTTGTTAAACATCGCCGACAAGGACAGGCCACCGCCGAAGAGAAGCAGCACGTCCCATGGCATCTCGTTGGCAGTCTTCCAATCCAGCAAGCGCACGCCGGTCTTAGCGTCGGCAGGGATAGCGAATAGCAGCAGGCCAGCCGCGATGCCGACGATGGCGTCGTCGTAGTTGGAGTCCTCGCCCACTAGGAACGGGACGGCAACCCAAGAGATCGCAGCACCCAAGAAGATGATCCCGGTGAGAATCTGGGGCATGGTCCACGGACCGAGAGCCGCGATTTCCTTGTCGATGAGCTCCTTACCACCAGGAATACGATCCATCTCCGGCTTGAAGATAGTGATCAGCATGAACCAGGCGACAAACAGGAAGATGATAGCCAGCGGCATACCGACAATCATCCACTTGCCGAAGCCCAGCACGATGTCATGAGATTCCTTCATGTAGCCAGCCAGCAGGGCGTTCGGCGGGGTACCAATGAGCGTGCCAAGCGAGCCGATGGAAGCCGAGTAAGCAATACCCAGCATCAGGGCCGTTGCGAACTCCTTCTGGTTCTTCATGCCACCAACCGTCTCAGCAGTCAGCGCCAGCACGGAGGTACCAATCGGCAGCATGACCACTGCGGTAGCGGTATTAGAGACCCACATGGACAAAAAGCCCGTGGCCAGCATGAAGCCCAAAACCAGGCGCTTGGGCGAGGTGCCCACAACCTTCACCACGGCCAGCGCCATACGGCGGTGCAGGTTCCAGCGCTGCAGAGCCAGCGCGATAAGGAAGCCGCCCATAAAAAGAAAGATGGTCGCCGATGCATAAGGCGCACCGACCTCTTTAATCGTGCCCACACCAGCCAGCGGGAAAATAACGAGCGGGAGCAGAGCGGTCGCTGCAAGCGGAATCGCCTCGGTCATCCACCACACACCCATCAGGATGGTCACGGCCGCAACCGCGCGAATTGCCCCGTATGTGTACTCCTCTTCTGGGTCAGCGCCGGAAGACTGTAGAACAGTCTCCACTGCATTGGATGGGAAGAGGAACCACACCAGCGCAGCCAGGGCTACGCCAAGAAAAAGGCCAATCACCATGCGGCGCCATTCGCTCTGCTTTACGCCGTGGTCGTCTTCACCTTCTACATGTGCTGTCGATTCGTGTGTATGCGGTGTTGTCATACAGTTCTCCCTGGATTGTCCTCGGCTTGGGGTGTGCAACGGGGCGTTTCGCAGCGGAAAATAAATACCCACGTTCGCGAAAACCATACAACTTGGACCAACGCAAAACTAGGAAATCGTTTCTATTTACCCCCACTGTTTATGAAAAATCGACTAGCCTACCCCCTCGGGTCCACTAGACAACGTTGCAACAGTTCAGCTTTGCAAGGAAATGGTGCTACCCCCACCGAGTCCTACAATGGCCAAGAGCGCGAGCAAAGACACGGCCAAGGCAAGGCTAGCGAGAGCCGCGGCGCCGGGAAGTGGGGTGCGGGAGGCGAGGGCGGCGTCGTAAAGCGCGGCGCGTCGATGTACCCGCCAACCCAACCATGCGCACACCAGGCCACCGCCCACGTAGGCCGCCAGCTCCGCGTTTGACCAGGGAATTTCACTGCGCAGCACCACCAACGTCACCAACACGAAAGCCAAGAGCGTGCGCTGCCAGGACAGGCGCGTGCGCTCGGGCTGCAATCCGACGTCGTACATCTAAGACATCAACTGACCTGCGAGGATGAGCGCGCCCACCACTATGACGAGCCCCACGAGCAACGGCATGGCAAGGTTCGCGGGCAGGGGCTTTTGTTGACGCATTGCGCTTTCCGACGCCCTCCAGTGCGCCCACGCCACACCCGGCAACACGATGGCGGTGAGCAGCATGAGCACGGAAATGACGGTGGTCAGCGTCCCGTGAATAGGCAATTCGAAAGCCTGCAGCGCCACGCCACCCGCGATGAACGCCAAGGAGGTGCGAATCCAGGCTAGGAAGGTGCGTTCGTTGGCCATGCTGAAGCGCGGATCAGGTTCGCTGCCGCGCGAGTAAACGGAGCGCGGGAAACGCTTATCTGGTGTGGACATTGTTATTTCACAGCCTCCTGCCACCCAGCCGGGCGCTGTGCCTTGGGCATGCCTTTGACCACTGCCATGTAGGACTCCTGCACGAGCTCAGTGATGAGCTGCTCCGTAATGGAAGGGCCGGGAAATACCGTGTACCAGTGCTTTTTGTTCATGTGATAGGCCGGACCGATGTCGGCGTAGCCCTCCTGCAGCGCGGCGACGTCCTCCGGCGGCGCCTTAAGAATGAGCACGCGCTGGCCTTTGTATTCGGTAGCCAACATGAACCACTTGCCACCCACCCGCCATGCGTGCCAGCCCTCGACGAAGCGATAGGATTCGGCGTCGGCAAGCGCGAGTGCGGCGTGATCGGCAGCTGTGTGGAGTGCTTCAGCTTCCATTGACTTCCTTCGTTTAGTCGGCCTTCCGATGGCCCCGACAAGCTTAATCGCTGAACGGTTACTCGCTAGGACGCAACTGACTACGTGGGGCACAGACTTTGACGTTTAATTAGGGGCCCTATTACTGGTACGAATACCTTTTGGATGGCGGGAATACCGCCAGGCGGGCGATTAACCGGCTGGAAGCTACTTAGCCTCGGAGAACTTCTCTAAGGCTGCGGGGCTTCCGGCGATGACGATGAGGTCCGTGGGCGAGAGTTCTAAGCCTTTCTCAATCGGCATCCAGGCACCCTGATCGCGGCGCACGGACACCAGCTGGACGTGGTGCTTCTTCCAGATGGCTTGCGGGTCGAGCGGGGTTCGTACCACGTCGGAGGGGGCCGTGAGCTTGGTGACGCCGTAGCCGTTGGCGATTTCCGCAAAGTCCTCGAACTTGCCGCCCAGCAGGTGGGCGATACGGCGTCCGGTATCGCGCTCAGGGCGGATGACGTGATGCACGCCGAGCTGCTGCAGGATGCGTGCGTGGGCGTCGGAGTCTGCTTTGGCCCAGATGTCCTTGATGCCCAGCTCAACCAGGTTGGAGGCTGTCAGAATGGAATCCTCCAAGTGGGAGCCGATGGCCAAGACCACGCGCTCGACCTCGGCTACACCCAGCTGGCGGAGAACCTCGGCGTCGGTTGTGTCAGCTTGGACAACCTCGGTGAGAATCGGCGAGTAGTCGCGTACGAACTTTTCTGAGGTATCGATTCCTAGGACCTCCACGCCGTGATCCATGAGCTCACAGGCGAGGGAGAAACCAAAGCGTCCCAAGCCGATGACCACCACAGCAGGAATGTCGATGGACTGCTTTTCGCGACGCAAAGCGTCAAAAATGTTAGCCAATGAACGGCCTTTCTACTGGGTAGCGGTAGTGACGAGTGATGGTGCGGGCGGCCAGGGAGGCCACCAGCGTGGTGGGGCCGACGCGTCCCAAGTACATGATGCAACACAGAATAATCTGCGAGGGCGCGGTGAGGTTGGCCGTGATTCCGGTGGAAAGACCCACGGTTGCGAACGCCGAGAGCACCTCGAATGTGATTTGGTCCGTGGAGAACTGCGGGTTGAGCACCACCAAGCTGGCCACGCCGAACATGACGACGCCCACGCCCGCGATGGTCAGCGCTAGCGCTTGGCGGGTCACTGCGTGCGGCAGCCGTCTCTTGCCGATGGTGGTGTCCTCGCGGCCCAGAAACTCTGCCGCCATTCCCGCAGCGAGCACGCAGGCGGTGGTCACCTTCACGCCGCCCGCGGTACCCGCGGAGCCGCCGCCAATGAACATCAAGATATCGGAAAACATGAGCGTAATGGTGTGCGCGTCCGCGTAGTCGATGGCGTTGAAGCCCGCAGTACGCGGTGAGGCGCTCATGAAGAAGCCGTTGAGCAGCTTGGTTCCCAGGCTCATGTCTTTGAGCACGCCGTTCCACTCAGCAACGAGGAAGAACGCCATACCGCCGAAGAGCAACATGGCCGTGGCCACGAATGTCATTCGGGCAGTGATAGACATGTGGTGCACACGCGGGGCGTCGCCCCGCACTGACAACCGCACCCGACCGCGGATGCGGCGTGCGATTTCCGCCAACATCGGGTAGCCCAAGCCACCGGTTATCAGGGCGAAGGCCAAGGGCAAAAGGATCCAGGCATCGGTGCTGAACCCGATCATGTTGTCCGAATAGGTACTGAAGCCAGCGTTGTTGAAGGCCGAGATCGCATGGAAGATACCCTCCCACACCGCACGTGGGCCTGACACTCCGTGCTCTAGGTGAAGCCTCATTCCAACGACGATGGCAACCAGGGCCTCACACACAAAGGTGGCCAGAAACGTAAAACGCAGCGTGCGACGAATACCTCCGTCAACGGGGCGGCCCTCCGCTGCCGTGGAGCGCCGCGCCTTCAGGCTGATACGCCCCGTCAGCAGCATGCCGGACAAGGAGGCCAGGGACATGATTCCCAAGCCACCAAGTTGGATCAGCGTGATGATGACAACCTGCCCAAAGGAGGTCCAGTATGTGCCGGTGTCTTGAACGATAAGCCCAGTCAGGGACACCGCCGACGTCGCCGTGAACAGCGCATGCAGCGGCGGAGTCCACTGCGGGCCGGCCGTGGAAATCGGCAGCATAAGAAGGAACGTGCCGAGCAAGATGAGCAGCAAAAAGCCCATGGCGGTCACGCGTGCAGGACCAAAAATTCGGCTTCGGTTCTGCGAAGAACTACGTTTCACAAATAGGGATAGTAGACCTGTTTGGCGGAAATACCACCTCAAAGTTTGTCACGTTTATCTCACAATATTTGCGTAACAAATCCCGGCATTGCGCTGGCAATCGAGTCTTGGCCGATCGGAGCTCGGTGTAGCCACAACCTGCATAACTGACAACGAAGCCCTCCGTTTTCTCTCAGCAAGCACCTTCGTTGGCAACTACGCAGATTTTAGCCCAGAAACAGCCCCCATCAGCCCGGCCCCGGTACGTAAAACTTAAGAATCCCAGCTCGGTAAAGAGCTGGGATTCTTTATGGCGGAGACGAGAGGATTTGAACCTCCGGACCTACGCAAGTAAGTCAACTCCTTAGCAGGGAGCCCCATTCGGCCGCTCTGGCACGTCTCCAGCGATTCGCAATGAATCTTCGCTCACTTTACCCGAGCCCAACCACCCGTGCCAAACAGCCCCCGCTTATCCGCGAACAAGCGCCGCATGCAGCTTCAATGCCACATGCAACGCGGCGCAACGCCACCCATCGTCCAAGGCCTGCGCGCCCAAGATGTCGCGCACGCGGTCCAAGCGATAATGCAAGGTAGCACGGTGGATATATAACGCAGCAGCTGTGTCATTCACGTTACGCGCGTGCTCAAAGTAGACCAGAAGGGTCTCCCAGTAGCTGTTGCGCTCGTCGTCGAGAAGCAGGCCCACATCCGGACTCAGCGCGCGCACGGTAGCGGGACTCAAGTCCCAGCCCAAAAGCGCACGCCACGCGCCTGCCGACGCCCAGTCCATCGCCTCCTGCCCCGTCAGCCGCGCCACGTCCGCCATAAAGCGCGCCCGGCGCGCCGTCGGCGCACTGCCGCGCGCACCAATCGCGGTGCCCGCCGTCAGTGCCGCACTGGCTACCTCCTCGATGAGCACCTTGGTGTCCTCCGCATCGCGCGGGGATTCGATGATCACCAAGGAGTCGTGGGAATCCATGGCCAAGAAGGGTCGGCGCCGCAGCGGGCGCGCTAGCTCAATCGCGAGCTGCATCAAGTCGCCATCTACGTCAATGCGGTGGATGAGCAGCTCCCCGTCACGCGGCAGACAGTCGTGCTCCCGCGCCGCGGCCAGCGCGCTTTCGTCGCCCGCGAGAATGTCGCGCGCTAAGTCCCCCAGCACCTGCGCACGCGCAGCCAGCGGGGCATCGCGCTCATCCACCAGCTGCGTCAAGGTGGTCAGCTGGGGCGCGACGGAGGAAAGGGCGGCGTCGGAAAGCGCGGGCTCATCGATGATCCACACATGCCCCACCAGGTCCGCCCCACGGCGCAACGGAACCACCACGCGCGGCAGCATTCCGTAGTCCTCATTGGCGGGTAGGCGTACCGGCACCGTCGAGTCCTGAATCCCAAAGCTAAGCATCCACGGAATCGGCTCCGGCGGCGGGGTACGGTCCAGAATCGAGGCGGCGCGATGGCTATCAATCGCGCCCAGCTGCGCGCTCGCCGCGATCACGTTGATGGAGGGCGTGGTCACCTCGACAGATCGCTGAAGCTCCTTGGCTACCTCGTCTGCCAATTCCTGGATGCGCGACAGGTTCGGCGCCGTGAGTTTCGACATATGTCAAAGATAGTTCTCAATATTGTCTAATGACAACAAAAATGTGACCTACGATAATCGTTTAATCAAAGAAGCTTTAAAAAAGAAAGGGCTCGCAATGCAGACCACCGTCGGCGAATTTATCCTCGACCGCCTCAAGGCCATCGGCATCTCCGAGATCATCGGAGTTCCCGGCGACTTCAACCTGAGCTTCCTCGAGCAGATCGACGAAGACAAGGACATCCGTTTCGTTGGCGCCTGCAACGAGCTCAATGCGGCCTACGCCGCCGATGGTTACGCCCGCCAGCGCGGCGTCGGCTGTCTGCTCACCACCTACGGCGTGGGCGAGCTCTCCGCGCTAAACGGCATCGCCGGCGCCCGCGCTGAGCACGTCCCACTCGTTTCCCTCGCCGGCGCTCCGCCGCAGTACGCCACCGAGTTCCGCTGGAACCTGCACCACACGCTTGCCGACGGCGACTTTGCCAACATGCTCGATGCCATCGCACCGTTTACCGAGGTAGCCACCCGCGTCTCCCCGATGAACGTGGTCGAGGAATTCGACCGGGCCCTGCACACCTGCCTGCGTGAGAAGCGCCCAGTGCACATCCAGATCCCTTCCGACATCACCCACTTGACCATCGAGGTCCCGGATACGCCTTTCTCCACCGAGCTGGCTTCCTCCGACAAGGAGCGCCTCGAGGCTGCGGCCGATCGCGTGCTGGAGCGCCTCGCTGCTGCTAAGGACCCGATCATCCTCATCGATCAGGACACTAACCGCCACGGCTTCGCCGACAAGTTCCGCGCCATCATCGACAAGGCCCAGCTGCCCTACTCGCAGCTTTCCTCCGGCAAGGCCATCCTCTCCGAGCGCGACCCGCTGTTCATCGGCACTTACAACGGCGCGGCTTCTGCCCCGGGCGTGCAGGATCGCATCGAAAACTCCGACTTCCTAGTCACCACCAACCCTCGCTTCATCGAGGTCAACTCCGGTTCCTTCACCCACGATCTCGACAACGCGCACGTGTTCAACTTCGGCGATCAGCACCTCAACGCCGACGGCGAGTTCTTCGTAGGCATTAACACGCTGGAGCTTCTCGACGTCCTGCTCGAGCGCATCCCTGCCAAGAAGCCGACCGGCGGCGAGAAGTTCGTTCCGGAGGCCTTCGAGGTGGAAGCCGACGCCGCCCTGACGCAGGCTCGCATCTGGCAGCAGATGCTGGGGTTCATCCAGGAAGACGACGTCGTTATCGCTGAAGCGGGTACTTCCAACATCGGCCTCGGCCCACAGCGCATGCCTGAAGGCGTGCAGTACATCAACTCCACCATCTGGGGCTCCATCGGCTTTACCCTGCCGGCAGTACTCGGCTCCCAGCTGGCCAACCCAGAGCGCCGCCACGTGCTCTTCATCGGTGACGGTTCCTTCCAGCTGACCGCCCAAGAGCTGTCCACCATCCTGCGCCAGGAGCTCAAGCCCATCATCGTTCTGGTAAACAACGATGGCTACACCATCGAGCGCTTCATCCTCGGCATGGAGCAGGAGTACAACGAGATCCAGAACTGGAACTACAACGAACTGCCGAAGGTCTTCAAGGCGGACACCACCATGGAGTCCTACTCCGCCAAGACCGAGGGGGAACTCAAGGACGCTCTGGAAGACATCGCCGCTCACCCAGAACGCGGGGCATTCCTCGAGGTGCACCTCGATCCATTCGATGCGCCGAAGGGCCTGCAGGCTTTCGGCCCGCTAACCGCAGACTTCGATTTCGGCCCCCGCGGCCCGCGCAACGCTTAAGGTAGTACCCATGATTCGCCCAGACCTTTCTTCGCTGCCCGTCTATGTTCCGGGTGCACGCAACGAAATCGCACTAAAGCTCTCCTCCAACGAAGCCACTCAACCGCCACTCCCCGAGGCCCTCAAGGCCATGGAAGCCGCAGCTGCCGACGCCAACCGTTACCCAGACATGGGCGCCATCGAGCTGCGCAGCGCCCTTGCTGAGCACCTCGGCGTGACCTTGGAGCAGGTTGCTGTGGGCACCGGCTCCTCGGCTATCTGCCAGCAGCTGGTGCAGATTTCGTGCCTGCCTGGCGATGAGGTGGTCTTCCCATGGCGTTCCTTCGAGGCCTACCCGATCTTTGCGCAGGTAGTGGGCGCTACTCCGGTGGCGGTTCCGCTCAACGCTGAGCACCGCGTGGACCTGCCCGCCATGGCACAGGCAGTCACGGACAAGACCAAGGTCATCTTCGTGTGCAACCCAAACAACCCCACGGGTTCCATCATCACCAAGAAGGAATTCGACGAGTTCCTCGCCGCAGTGCCGGAAGACATCATCGTGGCCCTCGACGAGGCCTACATCGAGTACAACCGCAACGACTCCGTGCCGCTGGCCACCGAATACATCAAGACGCACGCCAACGTCGTCGGCCTGCGCACGTTCTCCAAGGCTTATGGCCTGGCAGGTGTGCGCGTGGGCTACGCCTTCGGCTCCCAGGAGATCATCGAGGCCCTCAACAAGGTAGCCATCCCGTTCTCCGTGAACGCCGTGGCTCAGGCTGGTGCCGTGTACTCCCTGGCAGCGCAGGATTCGCTGCAGGAGCGCACCGACGAGGCAGTGCGCGAGCGCGACCGCCTCACCGAGCGCTTCGCCGAGTTCGGCGTCCCAGTTTCTGAGGCGAACCACATCTGGTTCCCTGCTTCAAACATCGAGCAGCTGGGCACCCCGCAGGAGGTCGCGGCCAAGCTCGCAGAGCAGGGTGTCCTCGTGCGCGCGTTCCCGGAGGGCATCCGCATCTCCATCACCACCGCCGAGGAGACCGAGGTTCTGCTGAAGGCCTGGGAGGCTGCCTTCTAAAACGAAGCAGGCCTTTAGGCTCTAGCCGCCAGCAAACGGCGGCAACACATCGACGCGCGTCGCGCCCTCTAGGGTAGCGGCGCGCTCGGCGTTTTTGCCATCGACCAGGAAGGTACAGCGCTCGAGGACCTCGCCCAGGCCCATTCCAGCTTCGGTGGTCCCGGTGTGCGTGGTGGCCAGTTCGTTGAGGAGCTCGCCGAGAGTCGCGGGGGCGTCGACAAGCTCATGGCTCACGCCGGCCGCAGCGCGTGCGGCAGCGAAATAGTGAATTTCAACCATGTCTGCCACTATGCCAGTTTTTGCATTAAAAGTGCCGTTAAAATTGGAGAGGTTAACCAGACACATAAGGAGAGGCACGCCAGCATGCGCAGTTACGAAGAACACCTAGCAGCTATCCGTGGAGCACTACCTGCACCGACGGTGGTGACCCGCTCCCTGCTGGAAGTTGACGGTCTCATCCTCGCCCGCACCATCACCGCAGCTTATGACATGCCGCGCTTCGACAACTCGCAGATGGATGGCTACGCCATTACCTCCACCACCGGCGGCACCTTCACCGTCGGCGCCACCGTGGCAGCCGGTGCTGTGCCAGGTTCCGCCCGCGATGGCATCGCAACACCCATCATGACCGGCGCGAAGGTACCCGAGGGAACCGTCACCATCGTGCCCGTCGAGCAGTGCGAGCCGCCGCAGTTCCCGCGCGAGGGCGAAACCGTGACCATCCCCGCAGCCCCTGAGGGCCAGTTCATTCGCCTTGCAGGTTCCGACATCGCCGCGGGCAAGGTCCTCGTCGAGGAAGGCACCCGCCTGACCCCGGCCGCCATCGGCACGCTGGCCTCCCAGGGCATCACCGAGGTCGAGGTCTACACGCCTGCCCGCATCGTCGTGTGCACCGGCGGCGCGGAAATCGGCGGCCAGGGCGCGGCCAGCATCCCGGACGCAAACGCCCCGATGATCGCCGCGTTGTGCCGCGAGTACGGCATTGAGGTTGTGGCCTTTGTCCGCACCAACGACGACCCAGGCATCCTCCGCTCCGATCTCGAAGGCGTGGTTCGCGTCTACCAGCCCGATGCCATCGTCACCTCTGGCGGTGTGTCCCACGGCAAGTTCGAGGTGGTGCGCCAGGTCTTCGAGGAGGATGGCTGGTTCGGTCACGTGGCTCAGCAGCCTGGCGGCCCGCAGGGATTGGCCAAGCTTGGCGACGTCCCCGTCATTTGCCTGCCCGGCAACCCCGTATCCACGTTGGTCAGCTTCCGCGTCTACCTCGGCCCGGCGTTGGGTCGCTCCCGCGCGGCACACACCGCGCAGGTCACCGTTCCTGTCACCGGCTTGGAGGGCCGCGATCAGTTCCGCCGCGGCATCGTGGACTACGAGAATGGCATCGCCACCGCGGAGCTCTTCAGTGGCACCGGGTCGCACCTGTTGTCCCAGGCCATGAGCGCCAACGCCCTCATCCGCATCCCGGCCGGCGCACAGCTGCAGCCGGGCGATGTCGTTGAGGTGATCCCGTTCTAATGGCCCGCCGCGCAGTAGTAATTGTGGCCTCCACCCGCGCAGCCGCGGGCATCTACGAGGACCGTTCCGGCCCCATCGCGGTGGAATTCCTGCGCCGCATGGGTTTCGATACGCCCAACGCACTCATCGTCCCCGATGCGGAGATCGACGAAGCCTTGAACACGGTCTTCGCGGAGGGCCCCTCGGTGATTCTTACTTCCGGCGGCACGGGCATTTCGCCTGACGACGCCACTGTCGAGGCCGTCTCCGCGCACCTAACCAAGGAGCTGCCAGGGATTGCGCACGCGTTTTACGCGGCGTCGGCAAGCGTGCCCACTGCTGCGCTCTCGCGTACAGTCGCTGGCGTCAACGCCCGTACCTTTGCCATGGCTTTGCCTGGCTCAACGGGCGGCGTGAAGGATGGCTGCAAGGTGTTGAAGCCCTTGTTGCCGCACATCATCGACCAGTTGGAAGGAAAGCATGAGCACTGATCCTTCGTATGTCAGCGCCGATACCGGAAAGGTTCTCGGGGCTTTCATGACCGCGGAACCGATCGAATACCCAGAGGTGGCCACCGCCGCGATGGGTGCGGTGGTTACTTTCGAGGGAATCGTGCGCAATCACGACGGCGGCCGCGGCGGCGTGGAGCTGCTTACGTATACGGCACATCCTTCGGCCGATGCGGAGATCGCGCGCGTGGCAGATGAGGTCATCGCCGCGCACCCCAAGGCCCGTTTGTGGTGTGCGCATCGCACGGGTGACCTGCACGTTGGCGACGCCGCCTTCGTGGTCATCGCCGCCGCGGCACACCGCAACGACGCATTCGCTGCTGCTGCGGAATGCGCCGACCGCGTGAAAGCGGAGGTTCCCATCTGGAAGGAACAGCGCCACGCGGACGGTTTTAGCAATTGGGTGGGGCTGGAATGAGCATTCGTTACGCGCGCCAGGAAGCACTGTGGGGTGAAGAAGGCCAGGCCAAGCTGGCCCGTTCCACCGTTGCGGTGATTGGTGCCGGCGGGCTTGGCTCGCCTGCCCTGCTCTACCTCGCGGGCGCAGGCGTGGGGCGCATCCTGCTTTTCGACGACGACGTGGTCTCCCTTTCCAACCTGCAGCGCCAGGTCATCCACGGTATGGACGACATTGGTGGCCCGAAGACCGTCTCCGCGGCAGAGACCCTCCACGCGCTTAACCCTGATGTGCGGGTCATTCAGCACCCGCGCCTGGAATCGGCGACGGCCCTGAAACAACTAGCTGAGGCCGACATCCTCCTTGACGGCACCGACAACTTTGAGGCCCGCTACCTGTGCTCATGGGCCTGCCACGAGCTGGGCATCCCGCACGTCTGGGCCTCGATTTTGGGATTCGATGCGCAGCTTTCTGTCTTCTGGTCTGGGCACGGTCCGGTCTACGAGGACGTCTTTCCCACTGCCCCGGCACCCGGCTCTGTACCTTCGTGCTCCCAAGCCGGCGTGCTGGGCCCAGTCGTGGGCACAGTGGGTTCTGCCATGGCCTTGGAGGCGCTCAAGCATCTCACGGGCACGGGTTCCCTGCTCATGGGCAAGATCGGCTACTACGATGCGCTTTCCGGCACGTGGGAGTACATCCCCGTCGTATCCGGCGGCGCGGTGCCTTCGCAGCCTGCCGACGCCCCCGAGGTCCGAGAGATCCCTTCCGGTTACCGCATCATCGATGTGCGCACCGCTAAAGAGCGTGCTGAGCATTCCATTCCCGGCTCCGAGCACTTCCTTTTGGACCGCATCCTGGCGGGTGAGAACCCGCAGCTCGGCCATTACGAGCCTGCCGTCATCTACTGCGCCGGCGGCATCCGCTCCGCCCAGGCAGTCGCGGCCCTGCGCGAGCGCGGCTACACGCAGGCCTTCTCCCTGCGCGGCGGCATCAACGCCTGGCTCGAGCAGAATACCGCGTAGGCAGCCCACATTAAGGAAACCGAAGACAGTCCACGGCGTATGTACCTCTGTGTGTATTTAGCGTGCCTGAATCACCAGGTTTCTGGCCGCTATTTACATATATCGGTACATGAAACCACGCGTGGCGATGCGAAGCGCGAAAAAGTCTCGAGACACCATCCACAGGAACGATGTCTCGAGACTTCACACGGCGGAGACGGCGGGATTTGAACCCGCGGTGGTTTGACCCACGCTGGTTTTCAAGACCAGTGCATTCGGCCGCTCTGCCACGTCTCCTTGTCTTGCGACTCACTTAGCCTACTAAACCCACCAAGCGAGTTCACATTCCCCCACCCAGTTCTCCACCCAAGCACGGTCTACTTTTCGTTAAGCTCGGTGAACATGAAAGCTATCGTGCAAACCAACCCTGAGGATCCGGGCGCGCTGGAGCTAGGCGTCGTCGAAAAGCCACTGCTCCATCCCGGGGAGGTGCTCGTCAAAGTCCACGCTGCCGGCGTTAACCGAGCAGACCTGCTGCAGGCCCGCGGCCACTACCCGCCGCCACCTGGCGCATCGGAGACGATCGGCCTTGAGGTCGCCGGTGAGATCGTCGATGCCAACGGCACCGAGTGGACCGAAGGCACCCAGATTGGAGCACTTCTCGCGGGCGGCGGTTACGCCGAGTACGTTGCGGTTCCCGTCGGCCAGCTCCTGCCGATTCCCAAAGGCTTCTCACTCACCGACACCGCATCCGTCATCGAGGTCGCGTGCACCGTGTGGTCCAACCTTGCCATGGAGGCAGGGCTGCGCGAAGGCCAGACCATCCTCATCCACGGCGGCGCGGGCGGCATCGGCCTGTTCGCAATCCAGGTGGCTAAGGCTCTGGGCGCCACGGTCGCCGTTACTGCGGGCTCACAGGAGAAGCTCGATACCTGCAAGAGCTATGGCGCGGACGTCCTCATTAATTACAAGGAGCAGGACTTCGCCGAGGAGCTCAAGAACCAGTGTGACGTTATTCTCGACATCATCGGCGCGAAGTACCTCAAGCAGAACCTCAAGGCACTAGCCACCGACGGTCACTTGGTCACCATCGGCCTCCAGGGTGGTACAAAAGAGGAGCTCAACATGGGTATCCTTCTGGCCAAGCGCCTCACCCTCCAAGGCACCACTCTGCGTTCGCGCTCACTTGAGGACAAGGCCGCCATCGTCGCGGACACCGTCAAGCACGTCTGGCCCTGGCTCGAGGACGGCACGGTCAAACATCATCTCCACGGCACTTTTGCGCTTGCCGACGCCGCCGCTGCCCACCGCGCGCTCAACTCCGGCGAGGTCACGGGCAAATTGGTCCTCGAGGTGTAGACCGGCCCCGCATCCGCAAGACGGTGCCGCAGCACTAAGCCAGCGAAGCCACCACGCGGGTGAGCTGCTCGACGTCATGATGCGTGTTGAATGGGCCCAGTGCCACGGTAACGGCACCGCCAATTTCGTCGGCACCCATTTCAGTCAGCAGCGGAGTGCGGGAAGCCAGCGTGGTTACCAAGCCGTTGTCAATGAGGCGACGGTGCACAGTCTCCGCGGGAACGCCCTGCACGGCGAAGGTCAGGCGCGGCAGCCTATCATCTGAAGCACCCGCTGCTGCCTCGCCCGTCACGCCCAGGATGTGCACGGCAGGCAAGGTGCCCAGGTACGTATATAGATCCGCGGTGAGCTCGCTTAAGTAATCACTCAACGCATCCATCGACTTATGCACGCGCACGCGGCGGGAGCCGGCTTCGCCACCCGCCAGCGCAGCAAGGTGATCCACCAAGGGCCCAACGCCGCCGGCCAGGCCAGTGGACACGGGAGTCTCAAGTTTTTCAGCAGTGTGTGAAGTCTTGACCGGACTATGCGATTCAACCCTGCGGAACATCGCTTCATCGCGGAATACCAAGGCCGCGATCTGCGGGCCGCCGAGCAGGCCTATATCGATACCAAGGATGTCTGCCCCAAGCTCGTCGAACTCGAGGGGTCGATAGGGGGCGAGCGCGGAGACGTCGACAAGCGTCCATGCACGCGAGCGCGAGCGGATCTCTTCGATGATCTCAGCAGTAGGTGTCACAGTGCCCAACAACTCATGGGCGGCGGAGAAGGAAACGAGACGGGTGGAGCCGTCGACAAGCTCGGCGTACTGGAACGCCGGAAGCTCACCTGTGCCGAGGTCCGGCTGTGCCCAACGCACGTCCGCATCAACTTCCGCCAGCGCGGTGTAGAGCGCAGGCGGATCGAGCTTGGACAAAACGACAGAAGAATTGCGCCGCAGCATGGGGCGCAGGCTACGCGCCAGCGTCTGGTACAGCGCCGACAGCGAAGGGCCTAAGACAACGCGGCCAGCCTTCGAGCCCACGAGATCCGCGATCGCCATGCGGGCCGCGCCGTAATTACGCGCGCCCTCAAGCTGCCCCGGCGTGCGGTTCGCGGAGTGCGCACCAGTGGAATCTTCCTGCGGGGCCACCGCCGCCGACATGCGGAAGGAACGAGCAACGCCTGCGGCCACTCGCTCAGAAATCTGGGGCGCAGCGTTTGCGTTGAGGTAGGTCCATCCGTCCGATAGGCCAGTGTAAAGACCTCGCACGCTGGCAACGTCATACCTCGATGGCAAGCCTAATGGCATGTATATAACCTTCCTCCGTGCCTTTCATTGGTTCCCAAACGCAACGATTTTCGGGGCCGCTGTGGGGCGATCGACACCCTACTCTATACGTGTTTCCGTCCGGATTCCTAAAACAGGATAACCGCTGGTCTCAAGCATTTTCCCAGTACAAGCGGCGTGTAGGTACCCGTTTAGCCTGGATGCACGCTAGGGTGTTTTGACGTGCAAGACAACAATCAATTGCGCGCCGACATCGCCCGCATGACCTCCACCCCGGAGTCAAGCGAGGTCCCGGCGTCTCAGTCCATGACCCTGCGGACTGCTTTTGCCGACCTTATTCAAGGCGCCAAGCAGCGCGAACTGTGGTTCATGCTGGGTATTCAGGACATCAAGCAACGCTACCGCCGCTCCGTTCTCGGCCCCTTCTGGATCACCATCGCCACTGGTGTGATGGCTGCTGCTTTGGGCCTTTTGTACTCAATGCTGTTCCAGATCCCCGTCGCGGAGTTCCTCCCCCACGTCACCGTGGGTCTTATTATGTGGAACTTCATCTCGGGTGCCATCAAGGAGGGCTCAACCGTCTTCATTGATAATGAGGGACTGATTAAACAGCTGCCGGCTCCGTTGTCAGTCCACGTCTATCGCCTGGTCTGGCGGCAGACGCTCTTCTTGGGCCACAACCTAATCATTTGGTTGCTGCTCATCATCATCTTCCCCCGCCACTTGGGTTGGGAGTTCTTCCTGTTCATCCCGGCGCTGGCGCTGTTGCTGGTCAACGGCGTGTGGGTGGCCATGTTCTTCGGCATCGTGGCAACGCGCTTCCGCGACGTCGCACCGCTGCTTGAGGCACTGACGCAGCTGTTGTTCTACGTCACGCCGATTGTGTGGATGACCAACACCTTGAAGGATCAGGGCGGTGCTGTAGCCAGCCGTGCACGCATTGCGGAGATTAACCCGCTGTATCACTACATGGAGATCGTCCGTGCTCCTATGATCGGTGAACCTGTCGCCGGCTATCACTGGCTCATTGTCATTGCCTGCACGCTTGTGGGCATCTTCGTTGCCGGCTTGGCCATGCGCCAGTGGCGCTTCCGCGTGAGCTACTGGGTATAGCGCAAGCTGCACGAAAGGATCTTCAACAATGGTTTCTATCGATACTTATAACGCTTGCGTGGACTTTCCCATCTTTGATGCCAAGTCCCGCTCCTTAAAGAAGGCTGTACTTTCCTCAGCTGGCGGTGCGATTGGCAAGAACAGCGACAACACGGTGGTGGTTGAGGCCCTCAAAGACATCAACCTGCACCTCCGCGAAGGTGACCGCGTTGGACTGGTGGGCCACAATGGCGCAGGCAAGTCCACGCTGCTGCGTCTGCTCTCGGGCATCTACGAGCCCACCCGCGGCTCCGCCGACGTCCGCGGACGCGTCGCCCCTGTCTTTGACTTAGGCGTAGGCATGGACCCGGAGGTCTCCGGCTACGACAACATCATCATCCGCGGCCTGTTCTTGGGCCAGACCATCAAGCAGATGAAAAACAAGATGGATGAGATCGCCGAGTTCTCTGAACTGGGTGACTACCTCGCCATGCCGCTGCGCACCTACTCCACCGGTATGCGCGTGCGCCTAGCCTTGGGCGTGGTGACTTCGATTGAGCCAGAGATCCTCCTGCTCGATGAGGGCATCGGCGCTGTCGACGCCGCCTTCATGGCCAAGGCTCGTGTGCGCCTCCAGGAGCTGGTCAAGCGCTCCGGCATCCTGGTCTTTGCTTCGCACTCCAACGACTTCCTGGCGCAGCTGTGTAACACGGCATTGTGGATTGACCACGGCACCATCCGCTGTGCCGGCGAGGTCTCCGAAGTAGTCAGCGAATACGAAGGCCCCGAGGTAGGCGAATACGTCAAGGAACTACGCCAACGCTTCGAAAAGGAAGAAGGCACGGGCAAGGCTTAAGCCGTGCTTGGCGACGCCCCGAGCAGCTCCCTCAATGCGCCGGTTATTCCGTCCACCGTGACGGTGTAGCCGGCATTGTTGTACCTATCCCGAGCAAGGCGTGCGCGCCGGATGGGCAGCTCGGTCTTTTCTGGGCCACAGGGCACGGTGGCGGCTAGGCCGGCGTCGTAAAGCTCATAGCCCAGCGTCATCGACACCCTCTCAGAGGCATGATTGCCCTGCACCCACCCAGTGCTCAGGGCCTGTGCACCCAGTTCACCAAAGCAAAATCCCGCTACTGCATGACGCACCAGCGTGCCTAAGCCTTTGTCCTGGTGGCGATGATAAATCCAGGAACCCGTGGACACCTCCTTGTGAACTGCAAACTCACTACCGCGCATATCAACCACGCCGATGATTTCCTGGTCCATGCACACTACAAAATCGAGAGACCATTCCGCGGGAGACATCCTTGCTCGGTGCTCCCACCGCATGCGCGCTGAGGCATAAGGATCGCCGTCGAAGAGCCAGCCGAACGCGTGCTGCGGGATTTCGGCCCCATAGATCTCCTCCGGAGTGACCCCATTAATTGCAGCAATATCTGTATCGCGCATGACACGCATCGAAATGTTCTGCTTGCCATCGCTGGCGTGAATGCGCACCGCAAAAGGCGGCCACATCTTTTCTAACTCCATGTCCAAAGCCTATACGCCTCCGCAAGGGTGGCAGAATGGAACGCATGACTGCCACCTTGAGCACTGCCGGTTCCACGGCCGCCGTAATTGTCACCCACCAGCGCGTTGAACTGCTTCGCGCCTCGTTGGAGCAGGTAGCACACCAAACCCACCCTGTGCAGTGGATCATCGTTGTGGATAACGGTGCCGAAGACGCCGTCAAGGACCTCGTTGAGTCCATCGCCGAGGAGCGCGCCGTATACATCCCCTCCCAGACCAACCTAGGCGGTGCAGGCGGCTTCGCCCTCGGCTTCCTCACCGCACTGTCCCTCGGTGCCGATGCTGTATGGTGCGCCGACGATGACGGACGCCCAGCAGACAAGAACGTCCTTGCCGAGCTCTACCGCGTCGCTGAAACCAACTCCCTGCACGAGGTCTCCCCTGCCGTATGCAACATCAATGAGCCCGCACGCCTGGCATTCCCACTGCGCCAGGGACTCGTGTGGCGCCGCTACATGAGCGAGCTCGAGGGCGACTTCCTGCCCGGCATCGCCTCCCTCTTCAACGGCGCACTCATCTCCGCTGAGGCCATGCAAATCATCGGCGTCCCCGACTACCGTCTCTTCATCCGCGGCGACGAGGTGGAGTACCACCGCCGCCTCGTAAATTCCGGTCTCCAGTTCGGCACCGCGCTGACTACCAGCTACCTGCACCCAGATGGCTCCGACGAGTTCAAGCCGATCCTGGGCGGCAAGATGCATACCCAGTACCCGGCCGGTGAGTTCAAGCGCTACTTCACCTACCGCAACCGCGGCTACCTGCTGTGGCAGCGCGGCATGCGCAAACTCCTCCCCCAGGAGTTTGCACGTTTTGGCTGGTTCTTCCTCGTGCAAAGGCGCGATCCCAAGGGCTTCCTCGAGTGGCTCAACCTGCACAACAAGGGCCGCAAAGAAGACTTCCACCGCCCTTAAGCGCTCTGCTGGGCTTAATTGTCCACCACAAAGGACTTCCGCGTGCTGCGGAAGATGACCCAACGCTGCACAAAGAAATTAATCAGCGTGGCAGTACCCTGCGCGATCACAAAGGCCACGACCAGGGCCCAGGAGGAGGGCCACTCAAGGTCGTGGTCAAAGAAGGGGAACGCCCAGCGGTAGAGAATGATGTTGACCGCATAGGTCAGTGCATAAGTGGCCACCACTGCAGCCAAGCGCCGCTTCGAGGCCTTCGCATTAAAAGTCCAACGGCGATTTAACAAATACGCCGTCAAGGTGCCGAAGATGAAGCCGACGGTGCGAGCGGCGACGTCGCCAAGCAAGTCCAAGCCGATCTGGAAAATCCATGTCAGACCAGCATCAATGACCGCTGCAGTCACGCCCGTGATTGCGAACTTGAAGCCTTGGGCTTGCAGGGAATTTGAGTGCGAGAGCCGCTGCGCCGCGTTACTCATCAATCACCCTTAAAAATGAAGATGCGCTGGATGGCAAAGTTGGTCACGGTGGCCACGCCCTGCGCGATGACGAACGCAATGGTGTCCTTAACGGCGCCCTCAAATCCCATGGAGATAAGCGGTGCATTGAGTGCCCAATAGAGGAAGTTCTGCACAGCGAAGGTGGAGGCGTACAGCGCCGCGACAGCGCCGGCGGTGCGGCCGGAGACCTGTGCGCCGAACGTCCAGCGGGCATTCGCGATGTAGGCCGCGATGGTACCAAAGACCCAACCTATAGCCTTAGCCGCGGACCTGTGCAGACCCAGCGAGGTCAGCAACAAAGTCAGGCCATAATCAATAGCCGCGGTGAACACGCCCACGGAGACAAAGCGAAAAAGCTGCGTCTGTAACGAGGAGCGTCGGACCTCAACATCGGCGACGTTAGTGTCAACGTCTCCCCCGACGTTTCCCTCAACGTTGCCGTCAATGTTGCCGTAAATGTTGCCCCGACTATGGGCATTAGGATTTTTATCAATCACGGCTAAATAGCCTACCTGCGCAGCAATGCACGGTAAATGTCGAGCCGATCCACAGGCGCCAAAGCGTCGGCACCGTAAGCGCCCATGGCAGCCAGTTCCTCCAAAGAAGCAGCACATAATTCGCGGATTTCTTCACCGCTTAGGCTCGCCCCATCATCCGCTACCCATCCAAGAGCTTCCATGGTTGCCTCAGCCACAGAATTGGTGAGCTCGCGCCCGCCCATGCAGGAAAGACCAAGCGTCATCGACCAGAAAGCATCCTGTCCTTCTGAGGTGACCTCGCGGGGCAAGGAGTCCAAACCGGCGCGGGAAGTATCGGCATTGTCAGTACTTTCGGGGCGCTCTAGATCAAGGGCTTGGAGCAGGGGTACGAAGTCGAAGAGTTTAGTTCTCTCAATGATCGCGCGCACTGGCGGAACCACGATATTGAGGACCTCATCGATGGTTTCCTGCCCTGTCAGCTCAGCATTAATTGCGGTGAGATCAAAAGGCACCAGGAAGGAGCCAGAACCGCCCACGCATAGGGCCTCCGGGGTGCCAGTATCACGTGGGTAGATCTCCGCGACCACCAGGCTAAAGTCCCACAGGCCCCACACGTAGTCAACCTGATCTCCCTCTTTCCAGAGGAATTCAGAGACCTGATGCTCAGGGTCAATGCGACGGCCACGGGCGTCGCGATGCTCATAAAAGTGCCACGGTGAATCCTCATCGGGAAGCCCGAAGCTGACTTCTAGGACACGGTGGAGCTCCGCGAAGGTAAAAGCGTCTGAGAAACCGATCTGTCGGTGTGCTTCTGCTTCTGCCCGTACGTTAGAGACTTGGCAGATGACGGTGAGAGGCTCACGCTTGAGGGTCACTAGAGAGTCTTCACGCTTGGCGCGTGCTTGACTCAAATCTGTGACCTTGAGGCTCATGGGCCCCACCATACGCAAAACTTGCGAGGCTACGCAGCGAGCTTTTCGATATCGCGAGCTTCGAGCTCACTCACGAGGAATACGAAAGCAGCAGCAATTGCGCCCCATGCAGTCCATGGTTTGGAAAGACCTCGCTTGCGCAGGTGCTTGACCACTGCCTGGGAAACCTTGACGTTAATAAAACCGCCCAGCACAAAAAGAAGGATGACCGCAGCGAAGACAGCCCACCGCTTGAGGTCAGAATCGTTTTGCTCGGCTTGTGACTGCTCGACTGGTGGCTGCTCGGCTTGTGGTTCTTCATCCTCGCGCTGGGCATTCGTGATGGCGACGAGGGCTCCGAAGCCGATGAAGGAGAAGACGTAGGTGATGCTAAGGGCCGTTTTGTTCTTAATCCAATCCGGGAAAGAGAGCATCAGACCTGCTGCTGCGGACTGCGTGATGCGGCCGGCGAGAGTGTCATCAAGTGCGTAGTTGTCAACGCGGGTGTCAGCTTGGACGTTAGATTCATGCTGCGAATGTGGCTGATTCATGGGCATAACTTTATGCGGAACTATGCTAAAACGCATGTACTCATCGAAGAAAGAGCATCTGACTCCCGCCCAGCGCGCGGCGCAGGATGAACGCCAAGAAGATGACAAGCGCAACGGACACTTCCTCGCCACGGAACACACGAATCTTCCGCTCGATGGATTCATGACTCGCCTGATGGCGGAAGAGCTCCCCATCTTGGACTCCACCTCACGCCGCCGGGTTTATGAAATTCTGCGCGGATACGAGGGACCAGAAATCACCTCACAAGAGCAGTTACCTGAAGAAATCCGCGACATCATGGATCTGTATTAACGAACGCTAGTGGCCAATGGCATTGGCAGCTGTGGGATTTTCATGACGCCGCGCCATTGCAGCCAACTCCACACCGAATAGCGACGTTAAACGGCCAAAACCCACATATTCGGACATGTTTTGTGTCTGAGTATGTTCCAAATATCACTAACGCCACAAACGTCACGTGTCTAGATAGGTGGGTAGGCTGGGTACGACATATCACGTCGAGTAAAGAGTAAGAGATGGAACTACATACCACCGAAAAGTCCCTGCACGGCTGGGGCCGCACCGCACCGACGACTGCCCACGTACTGTCAACCGAGGACGTCGAGGTCATCAAGAAGGCCGTCGCGCAGGTTGCTGAAGACAACTCCGACAAGCCATCGCACCTCCGCCGTGGCGTCATCGCCCGCGGCATGGGCCGTTCCTACGGTGACCCCGCCCAAAACAGTGGCGGTCTGGTCATCGACATGCAGCCGCTCAACAAGATCCACTCCATCGACCCGGAGTCCGCAATCGTTGACGTCGACGGCGGCGTCACCCTTGACCAGTTGATGAAGGCGGCCCTGCCGTATGGCTTGTGGGTTCCGGTCCTGCCGGGCACCCGCCAGGTCACCATCGGCGGCGCAATCGGCCCTGACATCCACGGCAAGAACCACCACTCCGCTGGTTCCTTTGGCAACCACGTAGTTTCCATGGAGCTGCTCGTGGCTGACGGCCGCGTCCTCCACTTGGAACCTAGCGGTTCCAAGGATGATCCAGACGGAGACCTCTTCTGGGCCACCGTGGGCGGCATGGGCCTGACCGGCATCATCCTGCGTGCCAAGATCCGCATGACCAAGACGGAGACTGCCTACTTCATCGCGGACACTGACCGCACTGAGAACCTTGAGGAAACAGTTGCGTTCCACTCCGATGGATCGGAGCACAACTACACCTACTCCTCTGCTTGGTTCGACGTCATCTCCCCTGAGCCAAAGCTGGGCCGTTCCACCATCTCCCGTGGTTCCCTGGCTACCCTGGCACAGCTCGAGGAGCTCGCACCGAAGCTGGCCAAGGATCCGCTGAAGTTCAACGCGCCGCAGCTGATGACCGTTCCGGACATCTTCCCGAACTTCACCATGAACAAGCTCTCCCTGATGGCGATCGGCGAAGCCTACTACCTTATGGGCGCTCCGGCTCGTAACAAGATCAAGAACCTGACGCAGTTCTACCAGCCGCTGGATCTCATCGGCGAGTGGAACCGTGGCTACGGCTCCAACGGCTTCCTGCAGTACCAGTTCGTGGTTCCGACCGAGGCAGTTGAGCCTTTCAAGGAAATCATCCGCGACATGCAGCGCTCCGGTCACTACTCCGCGCTAAACGTGTTCAAGCTCTTCGGCCCGGGCAACAAGGCTCCGCTGTCCTACCCAATGCCGGGTTGGAACGTCTGCGTGGACTTCCCAATCAAGCCGGGGCTCGGTGCTTTCCTCGATGATCTGGACAAGCGCGTCATGGAATTCGGCGGCCGCCTCTACCTGGCCAAGGAGTCTCGCACCTCTGCGGAGAACTTCCACAAGATGTACCCAGGCATGGAGGGCTGGCTTGCCACCCGCAACAAGATTGACCCAACCGGCGTCTTTGCATCCGATATGTCCCGCCGTCTTGAGCTTCACTAAGAGTTTCCCAACCTTCGTTCAAGACCAGCAGAAAAATTAAGGAACAACCCACATGCTTAATGCAGTAGGCCAAGCACAACATATCCTTCTTCTTGGCGGCACTTCCGAGATCGGCCTCGGCATCGTCGAGGAATTCCTCGACCGTGGCCCAGCCAAGGTCACCCTCGCGGCACGCGCTGATTCCCCGCGCATCGACGACGCAAAGGCCACGTTGCCCTCCCGCGGCGCTGACGTTGAGGTCATCAACTTTGACGCGACTGACTTCGATTCCCACCCGGACGTCGTCAAGCAGGCATGGGAGCGCGGCGACGTCGACGTCGCCATCATCGCCTTCGGTACCCTCGGTGACCAGGAAGAACTCTGGCAGAACCAGGCCAAGGCCGTGGCTTCCGCACAGACCAACTTCACCGCACCAGTGTCCTTGGGCGTCCTTCTGGGCCAGAAGTTCAAGGAGCAGGGCCACGGCACCATCGTGGCACTGTCCTCCGTGGCCGGTATGCGCGTACGCCGCTCCAACTTTGTCTACGGTGCCTCGAAGGCTGGCGTGGACGGCTTCTTCATCAACCTCGGTGAGGCCCTGCGCGGCTCCGGCGCCAAGGTGCTCGTGGTCCGTCCGGGCCAGGTTCGCACCAAGATGTCCGCTGCAGCCGGCGAGGCTCCGCTGACTGTCGACGTCCCGGATGTAGCTAAGGCCACCGTCAAGGCGATCCTCAACGGCACCCAGTCGATCTACGTCCACCCGCTGTTCGAGTACGTTTCTTTGGCGTTCAAGTTCATCCCGCAGGCCATCTTCCGAAAGCTGCCTTTCTAAATTCCTGCAATTCCCTCGAGTGTGGGAAACTAGTGTGCATGACTAGCCCAGCAACAATGCAACCCGTGCGCACCGACATTGCCCGTACTACGGACTACAACGTCGACGAACTTTCTAGAAAGTCGACGCTGCTGGGCACAGCGGCGTCTGCCCTTGGAGGGGCAGTCGTCGCACTTATTGGTTTTTATGCTTTCAAGACCATCTCCTTGCCAGCATTCAGCACCTCCATGGTCACCCGCGCGCTCAGCACAGTGGGTACCGTGCTCACCCTCGGCGTCGTGGGCTTCCTCTGCGTGTGGTGGATTTATGACACCTACCAGGAAAAGGTCTCCCGCCCCACCTGGCGCGTATGGCTAACCCACGCAGCCTGCTATATCTCCCCTGCTCTGCTTGTTCTTTCTGCAATCGGCCTGCCGCTTTCTGCCTCCAAGCTGTGGCTCGACGGCGTCCAAGTAGACCAGGTCTTCCGTACCCAATTCCTCACGCGTTCTACGGACCAAATGGGCTACGCCGACATGAACTACGAGGGGCTTCCCACCTTTTACCCAATGGGCTGGTTCTGGCTGGGTGGCCGCCTGGCCAACCTGCTCAACATGCCTGGTTGGGAGGTCTTCCAACCGTGGGCGCTAGTCTCCCTCGCGGTATGCGGCTGCATCCTAGTTCCGATCTGGCAGCGTCTTGTTGGTTCCTTGCCAGTGGCAACCGCAATCGCTTTGGCCACCACAGCGATCACTCTCACGGTCAACGCTGAAGAGCCTTATTCCGCCGTCATCGCCATGGGCGTTCCAGCCGTCGCGGTTCTTTCTTCCCACGCGTTCAAGGGTTCTTGGTTCTCCACGGTGGGGATCATGCTTTACCTGGGCGTCTCCGCATGTTTCTACACGTTGTTCACTGGTGCGGTCGCACTGACCATTGTTTCCCTCATCGCCGTGGTCACCGCCATTTATGACCGCCAGCTGCGCCCTATCCTGCATCTGGTGGTCATCGGTGTGGGCTCTATGGCCATCGCAGCCATTGCATGGGGCCCATACCTCATAGCCGCGATGACCTCTAAGGCACCTCTGGAATCCACCGCCCAGCATTACCTGCCGGAAGAAGGCACCCAGATCCCGGTGCCATTCCTCTCCTTGAGCATCATTGGCCTGCTGTGCCTGATTGGCTTGGTGTACATGACGATGCGCCTGGAAGACTCCGCCATTCGCGCGCTGGGCATCGCCACCATAGGCGCATACCTCTGGGTCGTCTTGTCCATGGTCGTTACGCTTGTCGGTACTACCCTGCTGGGCTTCCGCCTAGAGAGCATCATCGTCATCCTCTTTGCCACCGCAGGTATTCTTGGCTTGGCCGAAATCCGCCGCATGGGAATCCCCAACATTTACCCGGCGCGCTTCAGCGATAGCACGCACAAGCGCATCCCCGGGGCCTTCGCCATCATCGTTGCGCTGGGCGGCATCTACTACGCCCAGCAGATCCCAGAGAAAAACGAGTCGGCGCTGGATCATGCCTACACCGACACCGACGGTAACGGCGAGCGCGCCGACCGCTTCGCAAGCGACTCTTCGATGAACTACATCAAGATCCGCGAATACATCGACTCTCATGGCTACGTACCGAACCAGACCGTGGTGATGACCGATGAGAAGCTCTTCATGGCCTACAATCCTTACCTCGGTTTTAATGCCTTCACCAGCAACTACGCCAACCCGCTTGGTGAATTCAGCTCGCGTAATGAGCAGATTGAAGCCTGGGGCCGCGACTCTTGGAACCAGACCCCGCAGCAATTCATCAAGTCTCTCGACTCCGCGCGCTGGCGTGGGCCAGATGTTGTCATCTTCCGCGGCAGCATCGAGGAACCAGGCGACGGCTACAAGATCCACCTGGCTGAAGACATCTATCCGAACCAGCCGAATGTGCGTTACCGCGCGGTCTTCTTTAACCCTGACGTATTCAAAAAGGGCTGGGACACCGAGCAGGTTGGCCCGTTTGTGGTGGCGGTGCGTTCTCATTAAATAGGAGGCGTGCCGTAAACTGATCGCCGTGTCAGTTAGCCTCACCAATATCGAAAAATCCCGCTTAGCCTTTGCGGACGCCCCGCGTTCGCTCCGGCTAACCGCTATCATCGCCGGCCTGATTGGCTTTATCTGTTTTGTGGCTACTCCGCTGCTGCCGGTCAATCAGACCCAGTCTTCCTTCGACTGGCCGCAGAACAACTCGCTGCAGTCAATCAACGCGCCACTCATCTCCGTGGCTCCGGAGGATATTAAAGCGGACATCCCGCTCAGCGCCGTCGACAAGCTGCGCGAGGGCCAGGATCTGCTCTACGGAACTGTGCCGCCTGAGTCCACCAAGGCCTCGAACCGCGGCATGTTCGTGCGCGTGGGTGATCAGGGTCTTTCCGTGGTTTCCCTCGACGAGGTCCTACTTGCCCTGAGCCCGAAGGAAGTTGCGGCGCTGCCTGACGACGCCGTCCTCAAGATCGACGCCTCTGGTGACGGCACCACCGTCTCCGTGGGTAAGCACAAAAAGACTACTGAGGACGATGTTCGCCCGCAGGTCACCGGCGTCTATACCGAGCTCGAAGAGAGCGATGCTTCCGCGTTGGTGGCCGATGGCCTCAACATCCACGTGGACATCAACTCGCGCTTTACTTCCTCGCCTTCGCTAATCAAGCAGATCGCCATGTGGCTGGGCATCGCGATGACCATCGTGAGCCTGTTCTGTTTGTGGCGAATTGACCGCCTGGATGGCCGCAAGCTCTCCTTCATGCCGGAAACCTGGAAGCAGATCCGTCCGCTCGACGGCGTCGTCGCCGCCATCCTCGCCTTCTGGCACATCTTTGGCTCAAACACCTCTGACGACGGCTTCATCCTGACCATGGGTCGTGTCTCGGGCCACGCCTCTTACATGGCTAACTACTACCGCTGGTACGGCGTACCTGAGGCCCCTTTCGGCTCCCCTTATTACGACCTCGTGGCCTTCTTGTCGGAGATTTCCAGCACGTCAATGTTCGTGCGTCTGCCTGCGCTCATCTCCGCATTCATCGTCTGGTTCATTCTCTCGCGCGAGATTCTGCCGCGCTTCGGCGACCTAGTCAACGGCCGCCGCGTGGCGCACTGGACCGCGGCGTTTATGTTCCTGGCCTTCTGGCTGCCATACAACAACGGCACCCGCCCGGAGCCCATCGTGGCACTGGGCGTGATGGTGACCTGGGCTTCCTTCGAGCGCTCTATTGCCACCCGCCGCCTACTGCCAGCAGCCGTGGGCACCATCGCCGCGACCTTGACCCTGGGTGCGGGCCCCACGGGCCTGTTCGCCGTCGGTGTCTTCTTGATCTCCTTGCCGAAGCTCTTCGCCTTCATGGCCGAGCGCGCCCCGCACGTGGGCTGGCTCGCCATGATTGCGCCTTTCCTCGCTTCCGGCACGGCCATCATGGTCGCAGCCTTTGGTGATCAGACGCTGGCTTCGGTCATGGAGTCCACGCGCGTGCGCTCTGAGGTGGGCCCATCGCTGCCGTGGTACTCGGAGTACGTCCGCTACACCACGCTCTTCCAGCAGTCAGTGGACGGCTCGATGACCCGCCGCTTCGCGATGTTCACCATGATCTTCTGCTTAGCGCTCATCATCTACGCCTTCATCAAGAACCGCCGCGTGGTCGGCGCCGAGGTAGGCCCTACCCAGCGCCTGCTGCTCATCGTGGCTTTGAGCACTTTCTTCCTGATGTTCACGCCGACCAAGTGGACGCACCACTTCGGCATCTACGCGGGCGTTGCAGGCGTCATCGCTGCGCTGGGCTCGGTGGTTCTCTCGCAGATCGCGATGCGCTCCCCGCGTGCGCGTACCTTTGCGCTGGCCTCCGTCATCTTCTTGCTCGCCATCTCCATGGCTGGCTGGAATGCATGGTGGTACGTCTCCTCCTTCGGCATCCCGTGGTGGGACCGTACTGTGCAGTACAAGGCCATTGAGGCCAACACTGTGCTGCTGTTTATTGGCTTGGTGGTCCTTGCCGTCGGCGTGGTCCAAGCCATGATCCACAGCTACCGCAAGAGCAAGGCCGAGGAAGAAGGCCGCGTCGAGGAGTTCCAGGCACAGGCCGCAGCGAAGGTATCGCGCTGGGCCGGCATCATGTCTGCACCACTGGCGCTGGCCTGCGCGCTCATTGTGGCCTTTTCGTGCGCATCCTTCGCCAAGGCTTATGCCTCACAGGGAGATGCTTACTCAGTGGGCAAGGGCAACCTCGCGTCCTTGAAGGGCAACGTGTGCTCTCTTGCCGACGCCACCTTGGTCGAGACCAACACCAACGACGCCTTCCTCACCCCGGTCAAGGGCGAGTTCAAGGATTCGCTGGAGGACCCAGACGAGGATTCCATCGGCTTCGCCCCGAACAACATCCCTGAGTCCATCGAGCCGGAGAACCTGAACTCGGCGTCGGTTGGCGCAATCGCGAACACCGCCACGAACCAGGCGGAAAATGCTGACTCTGCCGACGCCGCGACGGAGGAGCAAAACAGCGAGAAGTCCGCGAACGAGCAGTCCGGCGGCGTCCGTGAGACCAAGGGCGTCAACGGCTCGACCCGCCACCTGCCGTTCAACCTGGACTACAACAAGGTACCGGTGCTGGGCTCGTATGACGAGAGCCAGCGCTCCACGGCAACGGTAACCACCCAGTGGTACAACCTGCCGAAGGCCACGGAGAACACCCCGATCCTCGCGGTGTCCGCGGCGGGCAACATCTACCACCACGACGTCAACGGCATCGAGCAGGACGGCATGGAGCTCAAGCTCGAGTACGCCACTTACAAGGATGGCAAGGTCTCCAACACGGGCGAGGCTGAGCTTTCCGACGTCGGTGCAACCCCGAAGTGGCGCAACTTGCGCATCCCGCTGGCTGACCTGCCGGAAGACGCTAACGTCGTTCGCTTGGTGGCTAAGGACGACTCCACTGATGAGGACGACTGGTTGGCATTCACGCCACCGCGTGTGCCGGAGCTGGCCACCATCAACTCGCAATTCTCTTCTGAGACGCCAGCGTTGCTGGACTGGTCTGTTGCCCTGCAGTTCCCGTGCCAGCGCACGTTCGACCACTATGCGGGCGTGACGGAGATTCCGGAATACCGCATCCTGCCGGATGCTGCGGCGCAAACGTCCTTGACTGACTTCCAGTCCTTCTCGGGCGGGGGCGCGATGGCCACGGCTGAGGCAGTCAACTACTCCTACGAGATTCCGAGCTACCTCAACAATGATTGGGCTCGAGACTGGGGCGCAATCGAAAAGTACGAGCTGCGCACCAACTCCAAGGGCGAGGCACCTGCCGAGGCGCAGATCGACCATGAGGTGATTTCTCGCTCCGGCCTGTGGAAGCAATCCGAGATGAAGATTCGCCCGGAGGGCTCTGAGAAGAAATAAGGCTGGGTGCAAAGCACCCAGCGAGAAATAGCACCCAGCGAATACGAGAGAGGGAGGACCAGGTGGTCCTCCCTCTCCTTTCTTTATGGCAATCGTTCTAGACAGGTTGCTTGATGCTTTCCCCTTCTTGGGTTTCGCGTGGCCCGGTCTGTTTCGCCTTCTTAGCGCGCTGCACTGCCCAATCCACGAGGAAGAACAGCACCAGGGATGCGCCGAAGAGCGGAGCAATGATGGAATACAGCACCGCGCCCACGACCAACGCTGGAGAGAGCTTCAGGTGCTGGAGCGCGCGCTTCGGGCGACTAAACCACATCCACAGGCCCATGACACTGACCGCCAACAGGTCTAGCGCGAGAAGCGCGAGCGCAACCTGATTGTAGATTCCGAACAAGGTGCCCATGTGCAGCTGGATGAGCCATGGGACCACCTTGGCCATGAGCGGCCAGTCCTTAAAGTCCACGCGGTCCACCACTTCACCAGTGTGCGGGTCGACAGCGATGGCATCGTAGCTCAGCTTGTAATCTTGGCGTGCCTCAGTGATGGTCCACGCTGGCTTCTCCGCGGAAGGCGGCGTCATGTCGAGGATGCCGGTCAACCCTGCCGAACGCGCGGCCGCCAACGCATCTGCAGCGCCCATCACGTTCATGTCCCCCGTCATGTCCATATGGTGATGATGCTCGGCATGCGGGTCCGCGGCGGCGGTTGCTGCGGGCTTGGGCTGCATCCAATCCATCTTCTCGCGCAGGGTAAAGATGCTTTCACCAGCAACCAAGGACCAGGTCAGGCCAGTGATGGTGAGGAACACGAAGCCGGGCAGCAGCCACGCGCCGATCTTGGAGTGCAGGGTGAGCATCTTGCCCGCTTTCCGACGCCGCTTGAACCACAGGTAGATGCCCATGATCGCCAGTGCGCCCAGCCATGAGGCGGCGAGCTCGGAGTAGATGCGGCCGACGTCGCCAAGCCAGAGGCGGCGGTGCCCCTCGGAGAGCCAGCTGCGCAACGGCAACGCGCGGGAGGAGCCATACTGCACGAGGTCCCCCTTGATTTCGAGCGTGGCGGGGTCCACGAACACTGCGTGGGCGTAGCTGGAGGATTTCAGTGCGTCATCCGCGAAGAGCACGCGGGTGGTTTTACCCTCTTCAAAAGCTTGGACCTTGCTGACTTGTAGGTCTGGATACACCTTCTGGGCTGCTGCGATCTGCTCGTCGAGGCTGTGTGCTTCACCGCTTCCTGACGCCACGATCTCCTTCTTGTACACCACCGACTCGATGCTGGGGGCCAAGGCGTAGAAGAACCCGCTCAGCGCCGCAACGATGAGGAACGGCGCTATGAGGACACCGGCTGTCTTGTGTAAGCGCGACATTGCGCCATGATTGGAAATACTCATGGGTGAATAGTCGCGACATTATTAGCAATGGTTCCCGATAGAGTTTTCTTGTGATCCTTTCGAATCGCGGGAACTTTTGCCGGCAGTGGTCAGGTTGACCTCAATTCAGTTTGGTTTCCCTGGTTGGGTCCCCCTCTAATGGTCCCTTTACGAGTAACGAAGCCATGCGGGATGCCCCATTGGGTAGCTTTACCCCCAAGGGGATCCAACCAATGGGACCAAACCGCTAAACGCTAAAACCAGGCAGCTTAGACGGAGCGCAGGAAGTCCGCGGTGTCCATGATTCGCTGGCGGGCCACTGCTGGGGTGGAGATGCGGTGGGTCGAGACGTAGTCGGCGGTCTCAGCGCCAGGGATGGTGACTCGCTCGGCGATTTCGTCTTGCACCGCAGTCTGGACGAGTGTGCGCGGATACTCGGTGGGCAGCTCGTAGCCGGCGCGGATCTCATCGGGCAAGTTTCCAAGTGCCGCGAAGTCGGGGAACGTGAGCAGCAGTGCATCGGCGGGCGCGAGTGCAGCCAAGGCGCCGCCCGAGGAGTAGCCCCACACGGTCACGGAAGCCGCACCTTGTTCGCGGGCATAAGCGATGGCCTTGTTGACGGATTCCACCATGTCAGCCACGGTGTGTTCAGGCGCGAGCGGGTAGTCCACGTCGATGATGGTGGTGCCGGACAACTGCGCTGCGGCGGCGACTTCGGGGCGCCACTGCATCTCCAGCGCGTTGCCGTCACCGCGCCACCAGCCGCCGGAGTGGAGGGAGACTGCCCACTTGCCATTCGGCGCAGTGGGCTCGAAGATGGCGCCGACCTCAGTGTCACGCTGAGTGATGCCGTCGGTGAACTTGGTGCCAGGCAGCGAGTGGTCCACTGCGGTGCCTAAGACCATCATGGCCGCCTGGGTAATGCGGTCCGGCAGCAGTGCGCAGTAGCGATCCGCATCCGGCGAACCGCCACCAGCCCACGGCGGACGGAAGTCCGGCAACGGGTAGTGGACCTGCAGGTAGGAATAGAGCTGGTCGAGCTGCTCTTCCTCGCTCAGCTGACGGTCTTGGCCGCCAATCTCCCAAACTTGGTCCGATTGACCTGCTTGGTCGGCTTGGGTTTCCGGGTTCTCCTGCTTGTCAGTCATGAGACCGAGGTTACCGCTACCATGGCGGCCATGACGAAGGTAGTCATCCAAGAATGGGCACCCATCACCAGATTGTGACGCGGTCTTCCGGGACCAGGTAAAACGGCGAATCCGTGTCTACGTCAAAAGCCTCGTAGAACTCCGCAATGTTCGCTGCAATGAGGTTGCAGCGGAACTCTGCTGGGGAGTGTGGGTCGATGGCCAAATACTGCGTGGCCATCTCCGGGCGGATGGCCGTGCGCCACACGCGGGCCCAGGCCAGGAAGAGGCGCTGGAGCCCGGAGTACTCGGCGTCGTAAAGCGCAGGCTCCGCGTCCTCCACCTCGAAGGACGCAACCTGACCGTTGATGTCGAGGCCGTGGTCCGCGCAGTAATTCTTGTAAGCCACCACGGCGATGCCCAGTCCACCCAGGTCACCGATGTTCTCACCCAGAGTGAAGTTGCCGTTGACGCCTGCCACGCCCTCAACGCCTTCCAACACGGACGGGATACGGCCGTCGAACTGACCCACCAGCTTGGCGGTGAGCTGCTCAAATGCGGCGCGGTCCTCGTCGGTCCACCAGGAGTTGAGGTTGCCCTGGCCGTCGTACTGCGAGCCCTGGTCATCGAAGCCGTGGCCAATCTCGTGGCCGATGACTGCGCCGATTGCGCCGAAGTTCTCGGATACGTCGCCGCCCTCAGCGGAAGGGACAAAGAAAGGCGGGCGCAGGATGGCGGCCGGGAAGGTGATGTCGTTGACCACCGGGTTATAGAAAGCGTTGACCGTCTGCGGGGTGGAGAACCACTCGTCGCGGTCCGCTGGCTTGCCAATCTTGCGCAGCTCGAAGTCGTGCGCCCACGCGTTGCCCGCGCGGACGTTGGCCACGAGGTCCTTGCCCTCAGAGCTGAAGCTCAGATCGGAGTAGTCACGCCACTTGTCTGGGTAGCCAATCTTGGCCTTGAACTGGGAGAGCTTCTCCAAGGCACGCTCGCGGGTAGCGGGAGTCATCCACTCCAGCTGCGAGATGCGCTCGCGGTAAGCGGCCGTGAGGTAGTCCACCAAGGTGTCCATCTCCGCCTTGGAGGCTGGCGGGAAGTGCTGGTCCACAAAGACCTTGCCAATCTCCTGGCCCACCAGGGACTCCGCCAGGCCCACGGCGCGCTTCCAGCGGTCACGCTGAGTGGTAGCACCGGAAAGGCGGGTGCCGTAGAACTCGAAGTTCTTCTTGCCCACTTCTTCCGGCAGGTAAGGCGCGCGGGACAGCAGGATGTGCCAGGTGCCCCACAGCTGCCAGTCCGCCATGCGGTCTGCGGTGAAGAGCTCCTCGAAGTGCTCAAGGTAGGAAGGCATCATGTTGACCACGCGGCTCTCGGACAGGCCGCTGCCTGTGAGGATGGCGCGCACGAGCGCAGGCAGCTCGCTAAGTTCCATTGGGTTGTAGGTCTTCACGGCATCGCGGGTGGACACGACGTCCCAATGGCCCGCGGCCAGCTCGGTCTCTAGCGCCACAATGCGCTTTGCAGCCACCTCCGCGCCTAGACCAAAGAGGCGGGCCGGGTCGAGGAAACCCAACATCTGCGCCACGTGCTGCTCGTAGGCAGCCAGCGTCTCCGCGTGTGCCTCCTCGCGGTAATAAGCCTCGTCGGGCAGGCCCAGGCCAGACTGGATAATGTAGGCCACCGCTTCCTCGGAACCGGAGTCCTTTTCCACCCAGAAGGTCACGGGCGCACCGACACCTTCGCGCTCCAGCTCACCCAGGTGCTGTGCCAGCTCTCGCGGGTCGGCTGCGGTGAGGCGGTCGAGGTCGGCGTCGATAGGCGCCATGCCTGCACCATTTACGCCCTCGGTATCAAGATGCGATGCGTAGAGTGCGCCTGGGCGCCCCGTGTCATTTTTAACAATCTCGTGGACGAGTTCTTCCGCCTCGTCACGCAGGTTGTGGAAGGTGCCGTCAACGCCGCGGTCGTCGGGGATGACGTGGGATTGTAGCCAAGGTCCATTGACAAATTGGTAGAGATCTTTCATGCCAGCCACTCTATGTCAATCGCGGTCTATAAGGTGTGGGTTATGCCAACTTATCGCTTTCCTCCTGCGCAGCTGCGCGGGCATTTCTTTCTCGCCGCAGGTGGCGTGCTTTTGGCACTAGGTTTGCCTGCCATCTTGGCCGCGATTATTCCGACTCCCGAGCCGGAGGCTGAGCAGGTGGTGCTCAATCCACCGGGCTTTGACTGGGAAATCCCCGTGCCGGATTTGTACTGCACCCCGAATGCAGACGCGATGGCGATGCAAGCCTGGGACTGCGGCCAGGTGCTGGTCCAGCTCACGGCACTCGAGGATCTCAGTGACGCCGAGGAGGAAACCGCCGCCCGGCGCGCCGTGCGCGGTTACAGCATGGGCAATACTTCTGAGGCGGAAATCTTCCATGAAGGCGATGCACTCGCGCTTTACGACGACCCCTCCGGCACCCTTGTCCTCTCCCGCAACGGGGAGGGCGAGGACGCGAAGGTGGATTACATGGTTATCTTGTCCAGCAGCTCACCGGCACAAACCTTTGCCACGGGTGAGCACATTTGGCACGCATTCGGCCACGAGAACCTACCCGGATACGAGCAGATGGTGGTGGGTTCATGAGTAAGCTTTTCCGCAATACCATGTGGGTGTTGATTGCCCTTGGCTGCCTTGCCCTGCTTTTTAATCTCTTAAGCTTTGGACTCATCGCGCCGGCTTTGTTGCTGCCCAGCATCGCAATCGGTGCTGTGGTTGCCGCGCTTTTTCTCTTTTTGTTGCGGCTTAGCCCCATGTGGCCGCGCTCTGCGCGCAGCTGGGTTCCGCCCGCATTGCTCTGGGGCGGCGGTACCGCGCTGGGGCTTGCGCTGCTTAGCGCTCCCCCGCTGACTGACCTTGCGCTTTCCTTTGGGTGGAAGGCCGCCGCATTCTCGTGGGCCGGCGCCTATCCGGAAGAGATCTGCAAGGCCACAGGTGTGCTTTTTATTCTGCTTTCCTACCGAGAGCTCAACCGGCCTTGGCATGGCTGGATAGTCGGCGCCTGCGTGGGCCTTGGATTCGAGATGGTAGAAAACGTCATGTACAGCATCATGGGCGGCATCATTCATCCACTCAATGATTGGATCGGCATGCTGCAAATGTGGGGCCTGCGCCTGGTGGCAGGCCCTGGCCTGCACGTTTTGTTCACCGCCATGGCCGGCTGGGGCATCGGCTGGGCTATCTTTGCGGCGAATAAGTCGCGGATGTGGCGCCTGGGAGTGCTCTACGGTTTTATGGCATGCGCTTTTGGTTTCCACTTCTGTTGGAACTACATGCACGACGACGAGATTCTCATGATCATCCAATACATCGTCGTGGCTTTGGTGCTCTACCCGTTCAGCATCTTCCTCATCCTGCGCGGAAACAAGCTGACCAAGCAGGATGATTCCTACTACGTCACGCCAGCTGCTTGAGGTCCGCGGCGTCTAGCCCGTGGCGGCGCATGTTTACGCGGCCGCCTTTATGAGTAATTCCTTCGGCTTCCCAGCGTGGGATTGAGCGCTCAGGCGCGTGCGAGGTGCCGTCGGCGCGCACCACGCGCCACCACGGCACGGACTCGGCCTTCTTCATGACCCAGCCGACGTAGCGAGCACCCACGCCCACTACCTTGCCCACTTCTCCGTAGGTAGAGACGTTGCCGGCCGGAATGCACCGAACGACCTCCGCTACTTCATCTACCTCGTCTTTCATCTAAAAGTCGAGGTTGAGAACGTCATCTGACTCGCGCGGCTCCTCCTCGGGAGCGTCCTCGACTTCGGCCAAGGTGACGGTGGCGCCGGTGGAATCGGCCAACAGGCACAGGCGGCCAAAGGGAGAATCCCACGGCTCGCGGATGACCTCGCCGCCTAGCTCCACGGCCTTGGCCGCAGCGGCCTCTAGGTCGCGCACGCCCAGGTAGGTCTGCCAGAAGCTCGGCACCTGCGGCGGGAACTGGCCTTCGGCGTTCCAGAAGCCGGCGAAAGGAGCGCCGTCTTCTTCCGCGGTGGCGTAGGAGTCGTTGCCGCGCACTTCCCAGTTGAACAGGTCGCCGTAGAAGTCGCGGACCTCAGCGAAGCTCGTAGTGGCGGTCAGCTCATGCCACACCGGGGTTCCGGGCTCGCCGCCCGCGATGAATTGGTCTGCGCCAGCCGGTTGGATGAGGCCGAACATGCCACCGGCGACGTCGACAAGCAGCGCCATGTGGCCCAGCTGCACCTGCGTTGCCGGCACCAACACGCGGCCGCCAAGCTGCTCGGCACGGGCGCAGTCGCCGTCAATGTCCTTGCTGAGGAAGTAGGTCACCCACGTATCCGGCATGGTGGCCTGCTCAGGCTGCGGAATGAAACCAGCAATCGGCAGGCCCTGGATACGGCCGATGCGGTATTCGGTCGCGGACTCGATCTCCCAGCCCAGCACCTGCTCGTAGAAGTTCACGGACTTGCGTGGCTCGGAGGTGGTCAGGTCGATCCAGTAGGGCATGCCTACTTCAGCTTCGAAAGCGGGCATTACATGTTCCTCCACTTCTCGGGATCGAAGTCGTCGTCTGCGGTGGCTTCGTCAAAGTAGTCATCATCATCGTCATCTGCGGCGGCCACGCGGGCAGAAGTGCCAGCGATGCTCACCTCGTCGCCGGGGTGCAGGGTGGCGCCGCGCTGGGTCACCACTTCCCCATTGACCTGGACCTCGCCTTGCGCGATGAGCTCTTTGGCTTCACCGCCGGTAGCCACGAGGGAGGCCAGCTTGATGAACTGGCCGAGCTTAATGGAATCGCCCTTGATTGAGACTTCTAGCATGCGGCATAGCTTACCGAGAAGGCACCCTGCCGGGATACTCGACCTTGAAAAAGTCCAGGATGGAGTTGGTTGCCCAGTCGTGCGGCACGAGTCCGCTGCGGTCGGTGACGCCGCCGTTCCAGGTGTGCGTGCCGCCCTTAATTTTGTAATTCACGGTGGGCATCGCGCAGGAACCCCACGTAAAGCGGGTGACGTCGTCCTGCTTATCCTCCGCAGGGAAGGGATCGCAGTGGTTGTGTTCGGCTACCTTGGCGTTGGAATCCTCGGCGCCCTTGTAGTGGCCGCCGTGCGCCTCGCCGCCGCGGTAGTTGATCACCACGTCCGCGGTGCCGTGTACCGCCAGGTAGGCAGTGGGATCGCCCTGGCAATCCTCGTCCACGCCCTCGTAGTTCGCCGCGGAGACCGTGGCGGCGCCGTCGAGGGAGCGGTTGCAGGCCAAGGCGCGCACGAAACCGCCGCCGTTGGAAAAGCCCGCGGCAAAGACGCGGCCGTCGGTGTTGTAGTTCTGGTTTGCCCAGGCGAGCGCGGCGTCGACAAACGCAAGGTCCTCGTCCAAGGACGTCTGCGCATAAGGAGCGGGCGCCCAAGCCTGTGCCTTGCCTGCCGGGAACAGCGTGATGGCGTTGGCTTCGTAGAGCTCAGTGTCCTGGAAGATGGTGGACGGATCGCTGTTGTAGCCGTGGAAGACCATCACCACCGGCGCAGGTTTGGTCGGGTCGTAGTTGTCCGGCACGTGCGCCATGAAGGAGCGCCCCGTAGGCAGCTCGATGGTGCGGTAGTGGCCGGTTTCGGTGGATCCGCTGGCAGGCAGGGGCGCGCTTTCCGACGCCGTGACCATATGCGCCGGCACACTATGCGGGCCGCTGCCCGGCTCATCCGTGGTGGAGCACCCGGTGGCAAAACATACAATGGCAGCCCCGGCAAGAATGCACAGGGCTGCCTTTAATGGGTGGCGCACTATGAGATCGGGCGAATCTTGACTGCGGTGCCGGTGGCGGTGACCATAAGCATGTCGTTGGCCTGGCCCATAGGCGAGTAGTCAAAGCTGATGCCCACGACGGCGTCGGCGCCCAGCTCCTGGCCGCGGTTCCACAGCTCGTTAAGCGCTGCCTCGCGGGCCTTGACTGCCTCTTCCTCATAGCCGGCGGAGCGGCCGCCAGTGAAGCTGCGGAAGGAGGCACCCAAGTCCTTGAGGAAGTTAATACCGGTCACCGTCTCACCCGCAATGACGCGAATGTACTCGGTGATTTCGTGACCATCGACGTTGTTGGTGGTGGTGAAAACCATGAGCCCTAGACTACCTGCGTTCTGGGGGAAGATCAGCGACGCTGAAGTGCAAGCCCGGTGTGCCGTCGGCGCGGGTGAACTCGACCTGCAAGTCGTCCTTCTTACCAAAGGCCACGAGGTGGCGGGCCACAACGTGTTCGACGGACTCGATGCTTTCTGGGTCTGCCTCGACGTTGAGGAGGAGAATGTTGGGCTCAACAGAAAGGTCGAGGGTGCCGCGGGTGTTTTCGCGCTCGAAGACGCAGCGGCCGGTTTCGGTTTCTGGGTCCCAGTGGGCGTCAATCTTGGCAGAGAAGTGCGATGCCAGCTGCTTGCCGTAGCGTGCCGGGCGATCGGTTGAAACGCGTGCGGTGGAATTGCTCATGCCGGACACTGTACGCGTTTTAGGTTTACCTAACCAGTGCGAGTATTCCCTCATAAATCATCACGCAGCCCAAGGCACCGAAGATGAGGCCCGAGCCGATATCGAGATGAGCCGAATACTTCGTGAGGAAACGCGCCGCCGCGCGGACGATGAGCGCGAAGGTAGAAAACCACGCCACGGAGACCACAGTCAGGAGGATGGCGATGACCACGGTCCATTCAAGCCCCATGTCAGGGCGAATGAACTGGGCAAAGACGGCACCGAAGAAGACGAGCGCCTTCGGGTTGGAAAGGTTAGTGAGCAGGCCCAGCTTGTAGGCGCGGCCAGCGGTGATGTCCTCGACGTCGCCAGTGCTCACCGCCTGCTTGATGTGTTCCTCGTCGAAGCTTCCCGCGCTTTGTGTCACGGTTTCTGCGGCGTTTTCTGCCGAATCTCGTGAAGTACTGCGGGCAGAGTTAAGGGCAGAGCGCCGTTGCGTCAGGCCCGAGCGAATGGAGCCATAGGCCATCCAGAGAAGGAAGCCGCCGCCCACCAGCTGCAGCAAGCCGAGCAGACTAGGGCGAGCGGCGATAAGAGCAGATAGCCCTGCCAGGGAGGCGGTGAGCCAGACGACGATGCCGGTGCAGATGCCCAGCGCACACATGATTCCGGCACGCGTGGACCGCGGGGCAACGCGGCTAAAGTCATCCGGCCCTTCTCTTGGCTCTTCTAGTAGGCACCCTTAATGGCCTGCTTGTGATCGCGCACTGCCTCGCCCTCAGCGTACAGCGGCATATCCTCACCGGCCTTGTACCACGTTACGTCGTTCAGCGGTGCCAAAGGCTTCTTTCCGGCAATCAGATCGGCCGCCTTCTCGCCCACCATCATTGTCGGCGAGTAGATGTTGCCGTTGGTCACGGACGGGAAGACGCCGGCATCGGCGATGTAGAGGCCCTCAATGCCCCAGACCTGCATGGTTTCTGGGTCCACAACCGCCATTGGGTCATCCTTGGAGCCCATCTTGGTGGTGCACGACGGGTGCAATGCGGTCTCACCGTCGTTGCGTACCCATTCGAGGATCTCCTCGTCGGTCTGCACGTCAGGGCCCGGGCTGAACTCGCGGGCGCCCACCTCAGCCATGGCTTCGGTGTCCAGCAGAGAACGCGCAACGCGCACTGCCTCGACCCACTCGCGGCGATCCTGGTCGGTCTTCAGGTAGTTGAAGAGGATCTCCGGCTTTTCGTGGATGTCTGCGCTCTTGATGCGGACGTGGCCCTTGGTATCGGAAAACATCGGGCCAACGTGCCACTGGAAACCGTGCTTGACGTCGGCCTTCTGGCCGTCGTAGCGCACTGCCATCGGCAGGAAGTGGAACATCAGGTTCGGGTATTCCTCGTTCTCGTTGGAACGAACGAATCCGCCGCCCTCGAAGTGGGAGGTCGCAACCGGGCCCTTCTTGGTGAAAATCCACTGCAGGCCCATGAATGGCCAGCGCCACTTGTCCAGGTAAGGCTGGGAGGAATCGGTGGACTTGGTGGTCTCATACTGGATGTAGACCTCGAGGTGATCCTGCAGGTTCTCGCCGACGCCTGGCAGGTGCTTGACGACGTCGATTCCATGCTTGCGCAGCAACTCCTCGTCACCGACACCAGAGACCTGCAGCAGCTGCGGGGTGTTGATGGCACCAGCGGAAAGAACGATCTTGTCAGCGAATACGCGGTGGACGCCGCCCTTCCACTCGTATTCCACGCCGACGGCCTTCTGGCCTTCGAAGAGGACCTTGGTGGTAAACGCGCGGGTACGCACCTCGAGGTTCTCGCGGTCCAGGTTCGGGTGCAGGTAAGCGCGCGCTGCAGACCAGCGCTTGCCGTGCTTGATGTTGCGGTCGAAAGGCGCGAAGCCTTCCTGGCGGTAACCGTTGACGTCGTTGGTCAGGTTGTAGCCGGCTTCCTGGACGGACTTAAACAAAGCCTGGAACAGCGGGCTGGTGGCGGGGCCGCGGGAGAGGTACAGCGGGCCGTCATGGCCGCGGCGCGGATCGTTGTCCTCGGCTGCGGCGGCGTTCTCCATGCGGTTGAAGTAAGGCAGGCAGTGGGCAAAGTCCCAGTTCTCCATGCCGGGGTTCTTGGCCCACTTCTCATAATCCATCGGGTTGCCGCGCTGGTAGATCATGCCGTTGACGGAAGAGGAGCCGCCGAGCAGCTTGCCGCGCGCGTGGTAGATGCGGCGGTTATTCATCTCTGGCTCCGGCTCGGACTCGTACTGCCAGTCGTAGTTCTTTGCGCCAATGGGGAATGAGAATGCGGAAGGCATGTGGACGAATAGGTCCCACAACGAATCGTTTCGGCCTGCTTCGAGAACCAGCACACGGGTGCCGGGGTCCTCACTTAGGCGAGCGGCGATGACAGAGCCTGCGGAACCGCCGCCTACGACGACAACGTCCGAGACCTCATCGGTGACCTTCTTCGATACCTTCTTGAGATTCTTCTTTCCCATGCAACGCTCCTTTTCCGTGCTTTCTGGCTTTCTTGGTCTTTCAGCGATCTTGCTTGACACTTGGTGACCGAATTCATACGGTCACACTCTCCTACGGAGTAAAGCTTTTTGAATTTTATGCATACGAACGAAATGTTATGCGTCGGGCCAAAATGGCCACCCAAACCACTGTACACGTCTTTGTGAATGTTTGCGCAGTATGGGGTATATTTGGGTTGTTCCGCCCTCAAGTCACGGGCGAAACAATGCAATCAAATCGCGCATAGAAAACGAGGGAGTAATTCACATCACACACCCCTCTTCGCCCCAGTGAGACTGAATTTTATTCACGTCTTAATGTCGGAATTTTCATCCATAAACGACTGCAACGAGGAGTAGTAAATGGCAAACTTTGACCCCCACGACCCGGAGGCGTCCCCGACGCCCCGCCGGTCCCCCCAGACAGGTGGGTCGGAGGCCGCCGCGTCACCGTTAAAAACAACAGAAACCAAGAGACCTCGCCGCCCCCTGAAGAAGTCGAACTATCAGGTCCGCGCACTCGTCGGCAGCTTCAAGGCAGAAACCGGCCCGGAAGTCGGCTCTGGTGAAGTTCCGGTGCCAAAGCCCAACTGGCCAGTGTTCATCATTTCCAGTGCGCTCATCATCGCCATGGCTCTCTACGCAGGGCTTGGCCGCGAGTCCGCAGCAAACACCTTGGCCAACGTCACCGCATGGATCGGTACCAACTTGGGCTGGTTCTACGTCCTGACGGCCACCATCGCCGTGGTCTTTGTCCTCTATATTGCGTTCTCCAACGTGGGCGATATCCGCTTGGGACCTGACCATTCGCGCCCGAAGTTCAACACCTTCTCGTGGGCATCGATGCTCTTCGCCGCAGGTATCGGCGTGGACCTCATGTTCTTCGCCGTGGCTGAGCCGGTGACCATGTACGTGGCCCCACCCGTCGGCGAAGGCGAAAACATGGAAGCCGCCAAAGAGGCCGTGGTGTGGGCGATGTTCCACTACGGCATTACCGGCTGGGCACTATATGCCCTGATGGGCATGGCCTTTGGCTACTTTGCCTATCGCCTCAACATGCCGCTGGCTATTCGCTCAGCGCTCTACCCGCTCATCGGCAAACGTGTGCACGGCCCGGTTGGTGACGCCGTCGATATCGCCGCGATGCTGGGCACCGTCTTTGGTGTCACGGCGTCGCTTGGCATCGGCGTCGTACAGCTGTCCTATGGTTTCCACCTCATCTTCGGATTCGAGCAAGGTCTGGGCCTGCAGTCAGCACTCATCATTATCGCCGTTGTCATCGCCACGCTGTCTGCTGTTTCCGGCGTGGACAAGGGCATTCGCTTCCTCTCGGAGCTCAACGTTTACCTGGCCATCGCGCTCATGATTTACATCGTGGTCTTCGGCAAGACCGCGTACCTCTTCGACGCGATTACCACCAACGTGGGCGACTACATCTCGAAGTTCCCTTCGTGGACCATGGAGACTTTCGCTTTTGCTGACGACCAAGCCTCCACCGGCGAATGGATGCAGGCATGGACCTTGTTCTTCTGGGCATGGTGGATTGCCTGGGCCACCTTCGTGGGCCTGTTCCTGGCCCGCATCTCCCGCGGCCGCACCCTGCGCCAGTTCATCTTCGGCGTGCTCACTTTCCCGTTCCTGTTCATCCTCATGTGGATGTCTTTCTTCGGCAACACCGCGCTCGACATGGTGCGTTCTGGCGAATACCCCGACTTTGCGGAAGCCGCCGTTAATACCCCTGAGCAGGGCTTCTACGACATGCTTGCGGAGTTCCCAGCATCCGGAGTCGTAATCTTCCTGACCACCTTCATCGGTCTTCTGCTCTACATCACCTCAGCTGACTCCGGTGCGCTGGTGATGTCGAACTTCACCTCGAAGATTACGGATAGCCGCCAGGATGGCCCGCGCTGGATGCGCATCTTCTGGTCCGTCACCGTGGGTGCCCTGACACTGGCCCTGCTGCAGATTGACGGCATTGCCACCGTCCAATCCGCCACCGTGGTCATGGGCCTGCCCTTCGCAGTAGTCATCTACCTCGTGATGTTCTCCCTGTGGAAGTCCTTGCGCCTGGAAAGCGTCCAGCGTGAGGCTCGCCAGACCGCGCTGCATGGCGCAATCTCGGGCCGCACCGAACTGGCACCAGAAAACGGTGACCGCTGGAAGAGCCGTCTAGACCGCGTCAACTCCTACCCCACCAAGCAGGAAATGGATTCCTACCTGCGTGAGACCGCTACCTTCGCCCTCGAGAAGGTTGCCGTGCAGATGCGTGCACGCGGGTACGACGCAGTCCTCCTCACCAGTGAGCTTCCCGACGTCGAGCTGCCGCAGCTGGACTTGCAGGTCACCCTTGAGCACGAACGAAAGTTCCGCTACCAGCTCTTCCCAATCACCGCTGAAAGCCCTGACTTCACCCCAGGCGATGACGACGAGTACTACCGCCTTGAGGTCTACGACCTCACCGGTTCCCTGGGCTACGACGTCTACGGCTACTCGGAGAACCAGCTCATCAACAACGTGCTGGATCTCTATGAACGCCACCTAGCGTTCCTGTACATGCAGCAGACCCAGCCGGGCGACTCTGACGTCTCCGATGGTGCTGAACCCGAGCCCACATGGCAGGAAGACAGCTAAGCTGGCGGACCCCGTTCATTTATAGAACTCAAATTCATTTTTAGAAAGGTTGCTTTTCTTGAGCACTCAGAACACTTTGTTCGACCCAACCACTACCGAGTACCTCAAAGGCGTCCATACGGGCGATGGCCCGAAGTCTCTGTTTATCAATGGCCAGTGGGAGGCGGCCGCCGACGCTGCCACACGCACCATCATCTGCCCAGCCGACGGCAGCACGGTCGGTGTGGTCTCCGAGGCTTCAGATGCAGACACCATCCGCGCCATTGAGGCCGCACGCGCCGCCTTTGAGTCGGGTGTGTGGAGTAATACCCCAGCTATTGAGCGCGGCAAGCTGCTGATGAGGGTCGCCGACTTCATCCGTGAGAACAAGGAGCTTTTTGCTTCCGCTGAGTCCGCCGATACAGGCAAGCGTTACGAGGAGTCCCTCGGCGACATGGACGATATTTCCAACGCCTTCGATTACTTCGGCACCCTGGCCTCGCACGAGGCCGGCCGCGTGGTGGATCCGGGCGACCAGAACCTGCGTTCCCGTATCGATGCGGAACCAGTCGGCGTGTGTGGCCTCATCACTCCGTGGAACTACCCACTCCTACAGGTCTCTTGGAAGGTTGCCCCGGCTCTTGCGGCAGGCAACTCCTTCGTGCTCAAGCAGGCTGAGCTCACCCCGCACACCGCAATGCTGCTGATGGTTGGCCTGAAGCAGGCAGGGCTTCCCGACGGCGTAGGCAACCTGATCACCGGCGCTGGCGCTAACTGCGGAAACCCACTGTCCCAGCACCCTGAGGTAGACATGGTCTCCTTCACCGGCGGCCTGGCCACCGGCAAGATCATCGCCAAGAACGCTGCGGAGACCGTCAAGCGCACCGCACTGGAGCTCGGCGGCAAGAACCCGAACGTCATCTTCGCCGATGCCGACTTCGACGTCGCCGTGGACAACGCCCTCAACGGCGCATTCTTCCACTCGGGGCAGGTCTGCTCTGCGGGCTCGCGCATCATCGTGGAAGAGTCCCTGCACGACAAGTTCATCGAGGCCCTGGTCAAGCGCACCAACAACATCAAGATTGGTGGCCCGACCGACTCCAAGGCAGAAACCGGCCCGCTGATCTCTGAGGAGCACCGTGAGAAGGTCGCTGCTTACGTGGATAAAGCACGCGAGCAAGGTGCCAAGATTCTGACTGGCGGCCGCGCTGCTACCAGCGAGGACACCACTGGCCAGCACGGCACTGGTGAGACCGACCTGGGCAAGGGCGTCTACTACCTGCCCACGATCATCGATGGCGCCACCAAGGAGATGGACTGCGTCCACGACGAGGCCTTCGGCCCAGTGGTAACGGTGGAGACCTTCACCACTGAGGAAGAAGCCATCGCTACCGCGAACGACACCGAGTACGGCCTGGCAGGCGCCGTATTTACTAGCGATGCCGGCAAGGCTGAGCGCATGGCCCGCGCAATGCGCCACGGCACCATCTGGATCAACGACTTCCACCCCTACCTTCCGCAGGCAGAGTGGGGCGGATACAAGCAGTCCGGCAACGGCCGCGAGCTTGGCCCAACCGGCCTTGCCGAATATCAGGAGCACAAGCACGTGTACCAGAACCTGGCACCGGCGGCGTGGGACCAGTTTGGTCTGCAGTAACTAACTCTGCGTGCGCGGCTTAATGGTCATCGTGTCAATGTTGACGTGCGCTGGCAGCGATGCCACCCAGCGCACGGCCTCCGCGATATCCTCGGCCACGAGGTTAAGCTCGCCGGCGTAGACCGCGGCGGCGCGCTCAGCGTCGCCGCTGAAACGATTGAGCGAGAACTCCTCAGTGGCCACGCGGCCAGGATCAAGCTCGGTGACGCAGACATTGTGGTTCTCAATGCGCAGCACGCGGGAGATAACGCGCACGCCATGCTTGGCGGAGTTATAGCCGGAGCCGCCCTCGTATGGTGCCCAGCCAGCAATGGAGCCCATGTTGATGATGAGCCCGGAGTCGGAGGCCTCCAGCTTGGGCATCACCGCCTGAATCATGCGCACCGTGCCAAGCACGTTAACGTCATACATCCACTGCCAGTCTTCGATCTTTGTCTCTACCAGTGGCTCCAAGCCCTTGGCGCCGCCCGCGTTGTTGACCAACAGGTCCACGCGGTCCAAGTGGGAGACAAACTCCGTGACGGACTCATCATTGGTTACGTCCAGCGGATAAGCTTCAGCCCCGATTTCTGAAGCAAGCTCTTCGAGGCGTTCCACGCGGCGCGCGCCGATGACTACATGCCAGCCATCGGCAGCGAGTGCTCTTGCCGACGCCGCGCCAATTCCCGAAGAAGCACCAGTTACAACAGCAATCTTTTGTTCCGTCATATCCCCCGATGCTAAACCACCCAATTGCACACGCCCAGCAGGGTTAGCCACAAAACAGTGGAGGCCTCAAGGAAACTTAAGCCTTGACGGCATCCTCGATCTCGCCCAAGAGGTTGTCAACGAGGCCGTTCTTGAAGTCAGCCGGTGCGAATGCGCCATCGTTCATGTCGGTGATGAGGGAGACCTCAATCTGGGTGCGCAGCTGCTCCATGGAGAAGTTAGCCACTGCCAGGCGCCATGCCTCAACAGCACGGACGCCGCCGGAGAAGCCGTAGCCCACGAACGCGATTGCCTTGCCAACCCACTCGGAGCCGAGGGAGTCGAAAGCGTTCTTAAACGGGCCCGGTACGGAGTGGTTGTACTCCGGGGTGACGAAGATGAAGCCGTCGCATGCGTCGATGGCGTCGGACCAAGCCTGGACGTTAGCGTCGTCGTAGTTCTTGTTCGCGGCCATCGGAACCACGGAGGTGGTCAGGATTGGAACGTTGAAAGCCTTGAGGTCAACTACCTCGTACTCAACGCCGGTATTGCGGCCCTTTGCCAGGTCAGCAACCCAGTTAGCGATTGCTTCGCCTGCGCGATCGTCGCGGGTGGAACCAAGAACGATGCCAATCTTTGCCATGTGGAGAATCCCCTTCTCAAAAGTTGTTGATTAGTCAACATTAGAGTGTAGCACGGGCGCCAACTTGGCGGATGGTGATGTTGATTCGCCCCTCCTTCAACCCACATCCTTCCGGCAGCGTTGCGTCGTTGACCCGCACAATTCCGTGATAGGCAAGTCGCTTCGGGCCGCCAAATACAATTAAATCCCCGGAGCTGAGCGTCACGTCATCCCACAGCTTATTGCGATTTTCCGTATTGCCTATGCGAAACAGCGCCTCATCCCCGATGGATAAGGAGATGACCGGCGCAAGGGACTCCTCAAAGTCATCGACATGCATGCCCATCCCTGAGCCCGGCGGATAATAGTTCACCAAGGCCATCTCCGGATAGAAGGTCTCCACCCACGGTTCCAGCTCCGGGGAGACCTCTGCCGCCGCGCGCAGTGCTGGGCGCGCTATCTCCTGGAGGGAAACGAGCATCGGCGGCACCCGAGTCCCCTCAATGTTGTCCACGTAACGGTAGGTTTCGTAATGCCAGTACCTGCCCAGATGCAGCTGGTGCACGCTCATCTTTCCGGACTTCAGTTGTGGCTGATACATCGCCATGGGAGTGCCAGCGTAGCGCCGTGCCACCTCACGGGTTTCCTCGACGAGGGCACGTTGCTTAGCGACGTCCACCCATCCAGGCACGTGCGCTACCCCCGGGGCAATGCGGGTGGCGGGCCGAGAGACATCGAAAAGCATGGGCCCAAGGCTACATGTCGCATGCATTCTCGTGACTAGACTTGAGCCCCATGAACAGCCCCAAGAACTTAGAGCAATACGGCACCTGGGAGAAGATGTCTGGTGGGCAGTGGCACCTGCCAGGTCAGACGGAGCAAGTGCGCACTCAGCACGCGCGGACGTTCCGTTTGATCAAGCAGTTCAACGACTTGGGCAATACCGACCCAGACAAGGCGCAGGAGATCCTGCGCGAACTGCTGCCCGATGAATCACACGTTCCCGGCTGGTTCGGTCCGGCGCACGTGGAATTCGGTTCTAACCTCATCGTGGGCGAACACGTTTTTATTAACTTCAATGCCACCATCTTGGCGCAGGCCAAGGTCACGCTCGCCGATCACGTGATGATTGGGCCGAACTGCTCCCTTATCACTGTGGGCCATCCGGTCAACGATCACGAGATGCGCGGGGGCGGCTGGGAGATCGCCAAGCCCATCACCGTGGGTCGCAACACCTGGTTCGGCGCCAACGTCACGGTCATGCCCGGCGTGACCATTGGCGAGGACTGCGTCATCGGCGCAAACACCTTGGTCACCCGTGACATTCCGGATAAGTCGCTCGTACTCGGCTCCCCGGGCCGCGTGGTGTGCAAGCTTGACGGCGAGAATCTGGAGCGCCAGGACCTGGAAGGCCCAGTAGAGGGCTTCGGGCTGCTCTAAATGTTTGATCTCGCACGCATCGGCGCTGGCCTGCCCGTCGCCGAGACCATCGGCACGCTGCCTTCTTCCGGCAACGTCGTGGTCCAGGCGCCGCCAGGCACCGGTAAGACCACGCTCGTACCGCCGGCGCTCGCGAACCAAGCTGCGGAACAAGACACGAGCGGGAAGATCCTGGTCACCGCACCTCGCCGCGTGGCCGTGCGCGCTGCCGCGAACCGGCTGCAGCACCTGTCCGGCCAACAAATTGGTTACGCCGTGCGCGGCGATTCCCGCCACGGCCGCGACGTCGAGTTCGTCACCCCAGGCGTGCTGCTGCGCCGACTGCTGCGCGACCCCGAGCTCAGCGGTGTTTCCGCCGTAGCCATCGACGAGGTCCATGAACGTCAGTGCGACACCGACCTCGTCCTTGGCATGTGCCTGGAACTGGCGCAGCTACGCGACGACTTCCGCGTCATCGCGATGTCCGCCACCGTCGACGCCCAGCGCTTCTCCGAACTCATGGACGCCCCGGTTCACGTCACTGAGGCAGTGACGTACCCGCTCGACATCCGCTACTCCCCGGCCACGGGCCGCGCTGCCGGCGAGCGAGATTTCTACGCCCACGTTGCCCGCCAAGCCACGGGCCATTCCGGTTCCGTGCTGGTCTTCGTGCCCGGCGTACGCGAGGTTAACCTCGTGTGCGAGCAACTGCCCGGCGCGTATCCGCTGCACGGACAGCAGACCACGGCTGAGCAGGACGCCGCCCTGTACACCGACGCCGACCGCATCGTGGTGGCCACCTCCATCGCGGAGTCCTCGCTGACGGTCCCGGGCGTGCGCACCGTGGTCGATGCCGGGCTCTCGCGTACCCCGCGCCGCGATGCCCAGCGCGGCATGTCTGGCTTGATCACGGTTTCTACCTCGAAGTCGAGCGCCGATCAGCGCGCCGGTCGCGCCGGGCGTGAGGCCCCTGGCACCGTGATTCGCTGCTACTCACAGGACGATTACCAGCACTTCTCCCCGCACATCACTCCGGAGATCCTCAGCGCCGATCTCACTCAGGCGGCACTGTTCCTGGAGTGCTGGGGCGCGGGTGAGGACTTTCCGCTCCTTGATCAGCCACCAGCCCGCGCGCTTGCCGACGCCCACCGAACGCTGCGCTCGATCGGTGCCACCGGGGACGTCGCCAAGCAGCTCGCTCTTCTGCCCACCGACCCGCGCCTTGGCGCCGCGTTGCTCAAGTACGGCGCCGGCGCTGCGCATACCGTCGCCGCGCTCAGCGATTCCCCGCGTGGGGACATCACGCGCATCACTCCTCCCAAACGCGAGGTCGAGTGCCTAGCGCGCCTCGTGCCCGACAAAGGTCCAGCCGATCCTGGCGCGGTCGTGGCCGCGGCCTTCCCGGAGCGCGTCGCGCGCCGCGCCACCTCCGCGAAGGAAGCAGAGTACCTCCTGGCCAGCGGTACTCGTGCGCGCATGCTCGAGGACAACGGCGCTGCGTGGCTGGCCGTGGCGGACGTGTCCTTGTCCAATACCGGCACCGCCATCATCCGCGCTGCCGCTCAAATCGATGAGCAAGCTGCGCTCTATGCCATCGGTACTACCGAGGAGATCACGGCGACGCTCGAGGACGGCAAGGTGCGCGGGCGCAAGGTCCTGCGCGCCGGGGCAATCGAGCTCAGCTCCACCCCGGTCAAAGTCACGGGTGCTGCGGCCGAGGAAGCTCTTGCTGCCGGTATCCGCGAGCACGGTCTTGCCATGTTCTCCTTCAGCGAGAAAGCGCAGAACCTGCGCGAACGCTTGGCGCATCTGCACGCGCACTACGGCGCCCCTTGGCCGGACGTCGACAATGCAGAGCCCGCCGAGTGGCTGGGCCCCGAGCTACACGACGTCGCGGCGGGCAAACCTGCCACCAAGGTCGACATGTATCCAGCATTCCAGCGCCTTCTCCCCTGGCCGGAAGCCACGCGCCTGGATGAGCTGGCACCTGAACGCCTGCCCGTGCCCTCGGGGCGCGACGCGAAAATCGACTGGTCCGGGGATCGCCCCACGGTGAGCATCAAGTTGCAGGAATGCTTTGGGCTGGCGGAGTCCCCGGTCTATTGCGGGCAGCGTGTGCAGTTCCACCTGCTTTCCCCAGCGGGCCGCCCACTGGCCGTAACTGATGACTTGGCGAGCTTCTGGGCAGGGCCTTACCAGGGCGTTCGCGCCGACATGCGAGGGCGCTATCCCAAGCATCCCTGGCCTGAAGACCCGTGGACAGCACCAGCTACCGCACGGACGAAAAACCGCATGTGATTTAGCCCCACTGCTGCACGGAGAGGTAAATGCTCATCACCACGACGAGGGTGAGCAAGGCGTAGCGAATCAGCTTGGTGCCGCCGCCTAAGACAGTGCACGCACCGAGCTGGGCGCCAAGCACGTTGGCTGCAGCTAGAACTAGGGCGAGACCCCACAGGATGTGCCCGCCCAGGATGAACACGATGAGCGCGCCGACGTTAGTGCAGGTGTTCACCACCTTGGACATGGCGGCAGAGCGCAAGAAGTTCTGCGAAAAAATTGCGGTGAACGCCATGATGAGGAACATGCCGGTGCCGGGGCCAAAGATACCGTCGTAAAAGGCAATGCACGCCACCGCGCCCAGAGCCGCCCACGTGCGCCAGCCGCCGCGGATTCCTTCGCTCTCGTTCGTACCGAAGCTGGGGCGGAAAGCCACGAAGACACCAACGCAGACCATCAGCACGATGATGAGCGGACGCATCACGTCTTTGTCGATCATCGCTGCAGCGCCCGCGCCTAGGCCCGAACACACCAGTGCCGCTAGGCCCAGGCGAATGAGTTCGGCCGCCGGCGGGCGCACCTTGCGAACGAGAGTAAAGGCAGCCGACGCCGTTCCGGACACTGCGGCCACCTTGTTAGTAGCCAGTGCGGTGGCCGGCGCGAGCTGCGGCGCTACGGCCATTATGAGCGGAATCAGCACGAGTCCGCCGCCGCCGATGACGGCGTCAATCCACCCCGCGACTGCTGCTCCTGACGTCAAAATTGCCCAGCCACTAATCCCCAAGTCTGCGAGATCCATGCATTTATTAAACTCGATGCCATGTCTGTTCGTGCACGTTGGGCCATAGTCGTTCCGGGCTCCCTCGCAGTGGGAGCCCTTTTCACCTATCTGCACGTCCCCGCCGCCTGGATCTTGGCAGCCCTTCTTGTCTCGGGTGCCATGGCGCTCAGCACGGGCGAAGAGCTCGTCGTGAACAAGCACTTCTACGCCGTGGCCCGCGGGTTCATCGGCATAATGGCGGCGATGCCCCTCACCCTGGTGGCGGCCTCCACCATCATCGGTTTAGTCCCTGCCGCTATCACGATGTCTCTCATCACGGCCCTAGTCGGAATGGCAGGAGGCATGCTGCTGCACCGCTCGCAGCCCAAGGATATTTCCTGGGAGACCGGCATCTTGTCGATGCTCCCCGGTGGCGCGGCCCTCATGCCCGCGCTGGCCAGTGAGCTCGGTGCTGACTATCGCTACGTCGCACTGACGCAATACCTGCGCCTTCTGGCGGTATCCATCTCCCTGCCTTTCATAGTGTCGCTGCTGACCAGCCCGGCCGGGCAAGACGTCGACATGAGCGTCCAAGGTGAAGCCACCTGGTGGATCGTGCTGCTCACGGTGGCTATTGCCGTTCTGGGCGAGCGATTGGGCAAGCTCGCTCACCTGCCAGCTTCATCGGTGCTTGGCCCGCTCATCATCACCGTCATCGTGGCGCAGTTCCTGCCGGCGGGCCACACGCTGGAACCGCTGTACGCGTTCAAGATCATGGCATTCATGTCCATTGGCTGGGTCTGCGGCGGCGGTTTGTCCGTCCCCGCACTGAAGTCCTTTGCCAAGCAGCTTCCGGCCACGATCCTTTTCATCATTGTGGTCATGGGCGTATGCGCGCTGACCGCGTGGCCGCTGACGGCGTGGCTCGGAATTAGCTACTTCGAGGCCTACCTCGCCACCTCGCCAGGCGCACTCGAAACCGTTCTGGCGCTCTCCGCTGAAGGTGGCGCGGGCCCAGCCGTCGTGGCGGTGCAGATCATCCGCCTCATCATCGTCTTGGTCATCGCGGGATATCTCCCACAGATCTTGCGCCTGCTCAAACGCCTGCGGTAGTAGGGTTTCGAAAGCTAGAGCAGGCACTGTTCCTGCTCTGGCGGCATGAGAATTGGGGTCCTTTAATTAAGGACTGCGTGGCGCAGGATAGACATCGGAACCGAGCCCAGTGCGAGGGCCTCGGAGTGGAAGTCACGCACGGACATACCCTGCGCCACGGCTTCCTCGCGGGTCTGCTGCCACAGGCGCTCGCCCAGAGCATAGGAAGGCGCTTGGCCTGGCCAGCCCAGGTAACGGTTGACCTCGAAGTTCAGGTTCGCGTCATCCATCGCGGTGTTCTCACGCATAAACGTCTTCACATGCGCCTTGTCCCACTTGCCCGGATTCGTGCAATCCGGCAGCTTCTTGCCCAAGTGCAATCCGATGTCGACCACCACGCGGGCGGCGCGGAAGCGCTGGGCGTCGAGAAGCCCCATGCGGAAACCAGGATCATCCATGTAACCCAGCTCGGCCATGAGCGCCTCAGCATAGAGCGCCCAGCCCTCGCCGTGTCCGGAGTTCCAGGTCACCGCTCGCCGCCACAGGTTGAGATCCTCCTGCACCAGCGCAGAACCCAACTGCAGGTGGTGGCCCGGCGCGCCCTCATGGTGCACCGTGGTCAGCTCCTGCCAGGTGTGGAAACGCTCCTGACCGGCCGGAACGGACCACCACATGCGGCCCGGGCGGGAGAAGTCATCCGACGGTGCGGTGTAGAAGATTCCACCAGTACCCGCAGGATCGATGCGGCACTCGATGTTCTTGATCTGCTCCGGAATGTCGAACTCAGTGCCGTCCAGTTCCTTGATCACCTTGTCCGCGGTGGCCTGCATCCACTCCACCAGCGCGTCGGTGCCCTCAAGAACGTAGCGCTCTTCCTGGTTAAGCTTGCGCATCGCGGTCTTCACGTTGCAGTCAGAACCGTACAGCTCGCGGGCGATCTTCTCTTGCTCAGCGCTGATTTCGGCAACGCGTTCAAGACCCCATTCATAAGCCTCGTCAAGATCGACGGTGTCACCAACGAACAGCTTGGAGAAGCGCTCGTAGCGGTCACGCCCCACGGCATCCTCTGTAGGAGCCTGCGGCTGCAAGTCGTTGGAGAGCCAGTCAGCGAACTGACCAAACGCATGCTTTGCTGCTTCCACCTCAGGGCCTTCAACTCCCAGGTTCTCTAGCATCGAATCGGAGTCGGCAAGGCGTTCACACTGCACAAAGACCTCGTTAATTTGGCGGTGCGGCGGAACCATGCCGTGCGAAGCAGCCTCCTTAAGGGAGTCTTTATATCCGGTCAATGCACCGCCCACCTTGGACAGGCGGGAGCGAATGGCGTCCAGCTGTTCCGGAGTGTCCTGCGGCATGAGCAGCAAGGTGTCACGGATAGTCTGCACTGGTGAAGCGATGTTGTTGAGGCTACGGATGTCCTCACCATGGTGATGCAGGTCAAGGTCCAGGCAGAGGCGGTCACGCAGGACCGCGGCGGTTACGTAGTCAACCTCGTCGAAGTCATCCTCGTCATCAGACTCGTCGGTGGTGTCATCCAACGCATCGACGTCAGCGACCATGTCTCGCGTGCGATCCGCGATGGCAGCGTAGTACTCAGGTGAGAAATCCTGCAGTTCACCCTCATAACCCGGGATTCCCCAGGCGGTTGCCTCGGTAGGGCTAAGCTGTGCGAGGTCATGAACAAAGTTATCGCAGGCGGCGTCCAACAGAGAGGGCTGACGCTTGTGGGTTGACTCTGAACTCATGAGGGTGAAGTCTATCCTCGATCTGCAAGTTAGGGCCAATTTAAAAGCCAAACGTTGCGGCCTTGTTAACTACTTGTTATTCCACTTAATCCCTGGATTTACCCAACCTTCGAATCCCTCCAGCACAGCCACGGGAGTGGGTGCTAGAACCAGGGCGTCGACAAAGCGGCGCTGCACGAAGCCTGCCTTAGACATTGCGGCAAACATATCGACGAACGGGCGCCAGAACCCCTCAGTATCCACCAGTCCCACAGGTCCCGTCACGTGGCCGAGCTGTTGCATGGTGAGAACCTCAGCAAGCTCCTCCAACGTTCCCACGCCGCCTGGCAGGCAGATGTAGGCATCCGCAAGGTTCTCCATTCGAGTCTTGCGCTCCGCCATGGTTTCCACCACTTCAAGGCTGGTCAGGCCCGGATGCGCGAGCTCCAGATCCACCAGCTGCTCCGGGATCACGCCGGTTACGCTTCCGCCGTGGGCGAGGCAGGCGTCTGCCACGATACCCATCAGCCCCACGTTGCCGCCGCCATAAACCAGGTTCAGACCGCGGTCTGCCAGCTCCTCCCCCAGCTGCCGGGCTGCCTCACCATAAGCTTCAGAGTTACCTGTGGCCGATCCGCAATACACCGCAACTGACTTCATGGATTTCATCCTATAGCTATCGTGGCTTTCATGAATGACAGTCCCAGCGCCCCACTTCGCCATGCTCTGGATCGCGCGCGCGATTTAATAAAGAACGCACACCGCATTGAGATATTCACGGGCGCTGGCATGTCTGCCGATTCAGGTCTGGCCACGTACCGCGATCCCGATTCTGGAATCTGGGAGAACGTAGACCCACAGGACATGGCATCCATTGATGCATGGGCCAAGGACCCAATCCGCATGTGGCGCTGGTACGCCCACCGCCGCCATCAGGCGGAAAAGGCGCAGCCCAACGCAGGTCATATTGCGTTGGCGCAGTGGGATAAAGAGGTCACTGTCACCACCCAGAACATTGATGACCTGCATGAGAGAGCAGGCACTGACGACGTCGTGCATCTCCACGGTTCCCTCTTTGCCTTCAGATGCTGCATGTGTGGGCGCCCCTGGCGCGGCGGAGTCGATACGGATACTCCGCCAAAGTGCCCGCTCTGCGGGAACTTGGTGCGGCCGGGCGTCGTGTGGTTCGGCGAGGCCCTTCCCCAACGGGAATGGGAGGAAGCAGAGAAGAGGATGGCCGCTGCCGATCTGGTGATAATCGTGGGCACTTCGGGCGTGGTATACCCCGCCGCTGGACTGCCCCGGATAGCACACCGGTTAGGAACACCGATCATCGAAGTTTCTCCGCAAAGCACAGATTTAACCAGCTTATCTACGGTTTTTATTAATTCAACGGCCGCGGATGCACTTCCCAAGTTGGCCAAGCTTTAGACCATGTTGTCTAGGCATCAAGTGTCCCATTAGACAAGGCGGTCTAGCCTATCTATACTTTATGCATGCTCAAACCTGGACCAGTGTTCACGCGCCCACGCACCCCGGCGGCGAAGTGCCTCCACCTCGTGCGTCTTAATCCGATCATCACGCGCAGTGAGCTCGTCGAAGCGACTGGTCTATCCCAACCCACGATCACCCGTGCCACCGCGGCTCTTCTCCAAAAAGGCCTCGTCCAGGAACGCAATGACCTGACTCGTTCACGCGGCCGGGGCCGCCCCACCGTTCCCCTTGAGGTCGCCGAGAATAACTGGATTCTCGCCGGCATTGCGGTGGGCACCTCCCAAACCCACATCGGCTTTTATGACACGATGGGCCGCACGATCCGCGAAGACGACGTCCCTACCCCAGTGGCGCAGTTGAGCGAAGAAGACTTCATTGAGCACATCATGGCGGGCGTCAACCGCCTGATGACCGGCCTCGATCGCAAGCTGGTTTCCGTCGGCGTCACCACCTCTGGCACCGTGGACAACGAGGGCCGCATTACTGCGAGCAACTTGGGCTGGGAAAACGTCGACATCGCCGAGCGCCTGCGCTTTCAGTTTGGCGTTCCCGTGGTTGTCTCCTCCGCAATCCCCGCTATCTTGGGCTCCGAAACACAGGCCGCCGAGCTCGGTAACACCGATCCAGTTCTCGTTCTCTTCGCGGATGACTCTATCGGTGCGGCACTGTCTGCCAATGATGAAGTTTCCCAAATCATTCCCCTTCCGGCGACATCCCAGCTCGCCGACCCAGAGGAATCACTCACCACAGCGGCCGTCCTGCGCAAGCTCGGCCGCACCGGCACCTTGACGGAGGCTGTCGCAGCTGCCGCAAACAACCCGGCTGAACGCAAAATCCTGGATGACCGCGCCCGCCAACTGGGCGAAATCGCCGCATTGCTGGTAAACGAATATAAACCAGCCACTGTCGTTGTAGCGGGTAGCGCCTTCCTCGACGATCCTGCAGCCCCGAAGCTCTTTGCTGCCGCGGTGCGCGAAAAGGCCGGTCGCAGTACCCAGCTGCGCGTCATCCCCTCCCTCAAAGAGATCGTTCGCGCCATCACCCGTGCAATTGCGCTGGACCCGCTTCTGCGCGTGCCGCTGGAACTGTTTTAAGCCTCGGCCATTTAAGACTCGTCCACGATTGCGCGCACGTCGTCGGCGTTCGTGAACAAGTGCGCCTGCAATCCTGCTGCGCCCGCTCCATCGACAAAGTCTTGCCGATCATCAAAGAAGTGCACCTTCTCAGCTGTCGCGGCAAGAGCATCGACGGCAACTCTGTATGCCTCTGCATCCGGTTTGGCCACGCCAATATCGCAGCTAAATACCACTGCAGCGCAGTCTTCAATCCAATCGTGTTCACTGCGTACGGCATCCGCCAAGGTAGTGGGGATGTTAGAGAGCAAGCCCACCGTGTGCCCCTCGCCAATGAGCCGCTGCACTAAAGCAACCATCTCCGGTTCGGAGTCCATGTAATAGCGATTGTCGAGTTCCACAGCTTCCGCAATGTCAAACTCCCCGAGCTCCACGCTGGCAGAAATGCGGTTCCAATACATTGAATCGGACATGATTCCGGCGTCATATGCCGGGCGAAACTCCTGATAAGCTTCCCAGAACCTCGCGGGGTCCGCGGGATTTACCAGCCTCTCGAGCTCGGCTTGTTGCTCCGCGCTAGCAATGCGCATGAGCACGCCGTACATGTCGAAAAGAAGCTTAGCCATGCGCCCCAGTCTAGACGCGGCGCGCCTGAGTCAGCACAGCCAGGATTCCCACCGCGGCACCGGCAACGAACATCGGCAGCGGAACTTCAGCATGACTCCACGGCAGCATACCGATAGAGGCAACGGATCCGAGCAATAAAAGCCCAGCCAAGCTATACAGCGAGCGAGTCACCGGACGGCACACGCCAAGCGCACCCGCTAGCATACCGAACCCTGCTACTGGACCGAGCATCAGCGCAAAGGTGAAAAGAAATGTGCCCAACGCAAGGTACGTCGAGTTCATAGCCATACCACCGACTAGAGCCACCGCCAGTAGTGCTAGTGCAAAACTGATGAGGATCTTGTTCTTGGTAGTCATAAATAAAGTCTCCCACCGAGCGTTTACTCGATGGGAGACTTTATTAAATCTTGACGGCTTCGTTATAGATATTACGAGTTGCGGGATGCCAGGCCAGCGTCGATGCGCAGCAGGCCAGAGCCATCGTTGCCAACCAGCTTAATCTGGTCAATAATCTCGCTAACAGTAGCCTCTTCCCCAATCTGCTCATCCAAGAACCAGTTAATGAGGGAGCGGGAATCCAAGTCACCAGCAGCGTCAGCGGCGCGAGCGATCTCACGGATCTGCTCGGATACCTTCTGCTCGTGAGCAAAGGCAGCCTCGAAAGCATCCAACGGAGTTGCTGCCTTGATGGAAGGAACTGGGATGTCAGAAAGCTCTACTCGGTAGCCGCGGTCCAGCAGGTGCTGAGCAATCTTCTGCGCATGCTCGCGCTCTTCTGCAGCCTGTGCGTAGAACCAGTCGCGCATACCCGGGAAGGAGAGGTTGTCCAACTCGTATGCCAGCTGGGTGTAAATCAGAGCAGCGCCGTGCTCGTTGATTACCTGGTTGTTCAGGAGGGTTTGCAGCTTCTCGTCCATGTCAGGAACCTTTCTCTAAGACCCCCGGTAAGTGCAATTTCCTATCAAACCGGGGCGTTTCATTAAGTGCAACACCAACAATACAGATTTATTTCCGTCGCGCTAGGAAGGGTTGCTTTAGCAAACATGCCGGTCAAGGCTACTTTTTGGGTTGGATATCCTAACTTTACTCAGGATATCCACCACTACATTCCCACCTTAGGACAACCGCGACACAACCAAGCCACGCTTGACGACGCCGCCCTTGCCTAGAACAGCTTCGGCAGTTTCAGACCCGGAATCGCACCAGAGAAGGCAGCACCGACTGCAGCCAGAATCGCAATAATCGCGGCTATAATGCCGCCGATTGCACCCGCGGAAGAACCCGCTTCAGGCTTTGGATCTGGCTCAGCAGCCGCCTTGGCATAGGTGACAGTGAGGTCAGCGTTTCCGTCCTCTAGCGGTCCCGGCTTGTAGATGCCCAGCATCACGTCGCTGCCAACCTGGGTGAGGGACGTCTGTGCACCTTTGGTGGTGTAGGTCTTCTCTGCTGCCGGAACAATTGCTTCGCTCAGCTTAAAGGTGGAGATTTTTGCGTCATCCAGGTTGGTCTCAAGTGCCTCCTTGCTGCTTGGCCCCTTGGTGCCGGTGGCCTTCACGTCCGCCGTGATGGTGGCATCAGTGCCGGAAACCACTACCTTGATGTCGCTGAACGTCATATCGAGACCAAAGCTGCCATCTGGACCCAGGCCCGGGTGTGCTTGGAAGTGCAGCGAGCCATCAGTGTCGATGGTTCCGTTACCCTTTGCGTCAACCTTGGATGCGGAAGCATTCACTGGAAGCTTGAAAGTTTTGCCAGCGAGGACGGCACCATCAGTGGCCTCAATCTTCCCTTTCGCAAAAGGCTTTTGTACGTAGGAAATGAAGGACTCCTTGATGGGCCAGTTGAGCTCACCGGAAGCGAGGGCAGGAATTTGGGCAGCGGTAGCAGTAGGTACTGCGAGAGCACCGGCCACGAGAGCGGTGGCGGTGAGCACAGAGATTGGCTTCATTTAGTTCTCCGAATCAGAAAGAGTGTAGATGAAAGTATGCAAGCTTAGCCTTGCCATGCCAAAGATAGGTTAGGCAAGGCTAAATTTAAAGTCAAGACCTGTTTTAGTGGAGCCGATCTAACTCAGCAAAGATGCCCGAGTTAAACGCAAAAGCCGCCTGGGCCTCAGAAATAAGCGCCGCCCGCTCCGCTTCTACCAATCGCATCTCATCAATACGCTGCCGGTAACCATTACGGTAAGGCGGAATCTTCCCGATCGCGGTGAAGTCGTAGAAGTTAAGCGCATCCGGATCAATCCCATACAGTGCACCTAACCGCGCCGCAATAACCTGGCCGCCGGAAATGTCACCGAGGTAGCGCACGTAGTGATGCGCCACAACCTCAACCGCGTGCTCAGGTGCAGCCAACTGCTCAAGGCGGGCCACATAAGCCGCGGTAGCCGGCAAGATGCGAACCTTATCACGCCAATCCCCTCCCAGCTGCCGAGTCAGATCGACTTCGAGAGCATCACGGCGCTCCAAACGCGGATCGGCCACAGCACTCGCGGTTGCCGTTTCTGCCACGGCACGCACGGCTCGCTCCAACGCCTCATACACAAACCACAGCTGACCGGTCAGATCGGCGACAGCTTTGGCATCTAGCTCGCCCGCCATGAGTCGCTGCATAAAACTCGATCCCTCCGCCCCCTCGTGGGCACGCGCAGTCGCCTCGCGCAAAGCCAGCGATAACGGTTGATCCAGTGCAGTGGTCATAAATTCTCCTTAGAAAAGTAACGCTTACCTAACTTACTGAAACCAATTTAAAGTTAGGGTCGCCTAAAAATCAATATTTGAGGAGAAAATCAACCAAAAGAACTACCAGTCTATTTTTCCGCTCAAACGCTCCAAGCGCTGCAAGCTCGCACCGTCCAAGCCCCGGAATTCCACCTCGACCCCGCGGTCGGCATGCTTTTCCTGCACCGAATCCAGCGTCGCCACCGTGGAGGCATCCCAAATTTCGGCGCCACTTAGGTCAATAACCACGCGCTCTTCCGGCAACGTGTAGTCGAAGGCATAAACCAGATCGTTCGAGGACGCGAAGAAAAGCTGCCCGCGCACGAAGTAGGTGTTTCCTTCCAAGTCCACCGACACGAAATGCGCCACGCGGCGAGCAAAAGCCACCGACGCCGTCAGCACGCCAGCGACCACGCCCACTGCCAGGTTGTGGGTGAGCAAGGTGCCCACCACGGTTACCAACATGACCACTGTTTCCGAAAGCGGCATAAGCCGCAGCGTGCGCGGGTTAATCGAGTGCCAATCCACGGTCGTACCAGCGACAATAATCATCACCGCTACCAACGCCGCCATAGGAATGCGGCCGACGGTCTCCCCCAAGACCACGACGAGGATGAGCAGGAAGACGCCGGCGAGGAACGTCGACAAGCGCGTGCGTGCCTGCGCGCCCTTCACATTGATCATGGTCTGGCCAATCATCGCGCACACACCCATTCCACCAACCAGAGCGGACAAGATGTTTCCCACGCCTTGGCCTAAGGACTCGCGCGTCTTATCGGAGTGCGTGTCCGTAAAGTCGTCGACAAGCTTCGCCGTCAGCAGCGATTCCATCAGCCCCACCAGAGCCACGCCAATCGCGTAAGGAGCGATGAGCTCGAGCGTCTCCAGATTCAGCGGCACGTTCGGGATAAACAATCCCGGCAGGCTCGTAGGCAGCTCACCTTGGTCGGCCACGTCCGGGACCTCCCACCCGAATGCAATAGCCAACACCGTGACCACCAGGATGGTCACCAAAGGCGCAGGGATCACCGTGGTTAGACGCGGCAGCACCAGCATGATCACCAGACCCACGCCCACCAGCACGTATGCCATCCACGGGACGTCGCGCAGGTGCGGCAGCTGCGCGGTAAACATCATGATGCCCAAAGCGTTGACGAATCCGGTCATCACCGAGCGCGGGATGAAACGCATGAGCTTGGCGACGCCCAGCATCGCCAAGATGATCTGCAAGATGCCGGCCAACATGATGGTGGCCACCACATAGTCAAGGCCGTGACTGTACGACAACGGCGCAATAACCAAGGCCACCGCGCCCGCCGCCGCAGAAACCATCGCGGGGCGTCCGCCGGTGAACGCGATGGAGATTGCCATGATCACCGAGGCAAACAAACCCACGCGCGGATCGAGCCCTGCCAAGATGGAAAAGCTGAGAACCTCAGGAATCAGCGCCAGCGCTACCGCGAGGCCGCCGAAGACCTCCATACGAAAGCGCGCTGGCGAAGAAAATGCGTATTTAAAACTGCCGAGAACAGAAGTAGGTGCGGGTTGCGTAGATGCAGGTGCTGGTTGTTGAGACACCGCACATACTCTAGCGGCCCCTAGGCCCCTTCCCTAAAGGAACCGTCAGCAGTGATAACAGGCAGAACCGACCACGCAAAATTGATCCAGGCATCTGTCTTTTTCCACGAGAAATCCGGCTCAAAGATGGTCGTGGGCTTGGTGTAGATAACGGCTGACTTCACCTCGGCGGCCGTTTCCGCCAGCAGGTTGACCACGAGATCGAGAGTCTTTCCAGAATCAGCCACGTCATCGACCACCAGAACCTTCTTGCCCTGCAAGGAATCGGTATCCAGCTGCGGGTTAAGCAGAACTGGCTCGGGCAGGGTCTCCCCGATGTCGGTGTAGAACTCCACGTTGATTGCGCCCATTTCTTTGACGCCGATTGCATAGCCGATGGCGCCTGCTGGGATGAGGCCGCCGCGGGCGACACCCACGATGAGCTCAGGGAACCAGCCGGAATCCACAATCTCCTGAGACAGGTGCCGGGATGCTTCACCGAAGACCTCCCACGTCAGGTTTTCGCGATCAGGGTGGTACCACTCGGGCTGGGTCATGGAATCTATTCCTTGGGAAACGACGATTTTCGATCCAGCTTAGTCGCATGCCCCGCTCAACGAAATGGAATCTCCCCAATGGTGCGACGCAGCTTGCGAGTGCGGAGTCGCTCGGGATTCTCTGCGAGGGTCTCCATCGCGCGCACGGCACACATGACGTGCGCCTCCTTTGAGTTTGAATAGAAAGCTTGCGCGCCCGCTGGCAGCTTGGGCACCGCGTGCAACGGAAGATCCGACACGGACAGCAGCGTGCCGTAGGGGATGCGATATCTGTACCCATTCGCCGCGAGCATGCAGGACTCCATGTCGATGGCCACGGCGGTCGAGCCACGCAGCCACTCCCACAGCTCGCGCGGGGTGCGCCATTCCCAGTTGCGGTCCGCAGTAGACAGGACGGTGCCCGTGCGCATGAGTTCGTTGTCGGCGCCGTAGACCTCCTCGACGGCGGCCTCGAGCATGCGCTGGACCTCCGGGATGGCAGGAATGGGAACGTCGACGGGAATGGCGCGATCCAGAATGTGATCATCGCGCTGATAGGCGTTGCCGAGGATGAGGTCGCCGATGCGCATGCGGCCGTCGAGGCCCGCGCAGTGGCCAATCATGATCCACGCCTCCGGACGCAGCACCGCGAGGGAATCCGTGATGGTCTTCGCGTTGGAAGGACCCACGCCGATATTGATCATCGTGATGCCATCGCCGTCCGGCGTCGTGAGATCGTAGCGCGGCATCTGCACTCGGGTTTGGAGGTCTGCGACCTCGACACCCCCGGCGGCATCGGCAGGCACCGTGCGCCCATCCGGTAGAACGAGGGAGTCATAGCGGGAACCCAGCGCGCGCAGGCCAAAGCGCATGAACTCCGTCATGTGCATGCCGTAGTTCGTGAAGAGAATGTACTTCTGGAGCGAGTCGACCTCGATGCCGGTGTAGTGCTCAATGCGCGCACAGGCGATGTCGAAGCGCTGCGGACCGAAGTGGAACAGCGGCTTGTCGCCGCCGTGGAAGACATCCCAGTGGCCATCGATGATGGCGTCGTGGACCTCGTCGAGCGTGGGCCGCGGAACCTCCGCCGGGCGCTGCTGCGGGACCATCTCGACGCCCTTGATGTACTCGGGTGGGATGCGCACGTCCGAGGGGCCGACAAAGATCTCGCACGGGTAATTCTCGGTGAGCCGAGTGAGCTGTTCCTCCAGGTATCCGCGCAGGAGGTGCGGCTTAGACAGCACAGCGACGTACCGGCCGGACTCATCCACGTATCCGAAAGGCTCGGAGCGGTCGATGGGGCGCCATTCCTTGACGTCGACGACGATCTGCGGATAGACGACGTGCGCGTAGTCCGCGTACTCGCCCTTCTCGAGGCACACGCGCGCACGCTCACACGAGGATTCGTAGAGGTCGATGAGACGCTCGACTGCTGCGGCCGCGTCAGGAACAGGCAAAAGCTGGGTCATAGCCCCCAAGTGTATTAGCGATCCGCGTCCTCGGCATCCGCGGCAATTGCCCCCGACAAGCGGTCGAGCTCCGACTTCAGCATCTGGATATCGAGTCCAGAGGCGGAGAAACGTTCCATCTGGCGCCGCGGAACGTCCTCGGCATGGTCACGCAGCGCCCGCCCCTGGTCTGTCAGCTTCACAACGCGACGGCGCTCGTCCTGCGGATCAATAGCGCGCGTGAGCAAACCTTGCTTCTCCATGCGGCGCAGCAGAGGGGTCAAGGTGCCCGAATCTAGCCCCAGCTCGGCCGAGAGCTCCTTCATCGTCACCGGATCCTCATGGCCCCAGAGCGCTAACATGGTGACGTACTGGGGATAAGTCAGCCTCATTGGCGCAAGTACGTCCTGGTAAGACCGCTGGACGGCATGGCTCGCTCGGTAGAGGGCGAAGCATCGTTGGTTGTCCAGTTCCAAAGACGCGTGTGACATGTCTCTAGTACAACGCACTAGGGTTGCGCACAATTAAATTGCGTACAAGGAAATCAACGTAAGGACCCCATCATGGAACCGCTCTACACCACCGAAGCACTCGCAACCGGTGCTGGCCGCAACGGCCGCTCCGTCGTTAAGGATTCTGATCTGGACTTCGATCTGGCCGCTCCGAAGGAAATGGGCGGCTCGGGCGACGGCGTTAACCCGGAGCAGCTTTTCGCCGCCGGCTACGCCGCTTGCTTCCACGGTGCCCTGCAGCTCGTAGCCAAGGGCGAAGGCGCCGACCTGGGCGAGTCCTCCGTGGGCGCTCGCGTTTCCATCGGAAAGGATGAGACCTCCTTCGGTCTTGCCGTTGAGCTCGAGGTCACCATCCCCAACCTGCCGCACGACGAGGTACAGAAGCTGGCCGACAAGGCACACGAGGTCTGCCCGTACTCCAAGGCAACCCGCGGCAACATCGACGTCAAGGTTTCCGTCGTCGAGAATTAATTCCCACCCCTCGCGGTAGCTCGTCCCCCGACTACCGCTTCCAGAGATAAACGAAGGCCCGTCAGCTGCGCACTGACGGGCCCTCTCCCCATGACTAATCTTTCGGCACTCACCTGGAGAAGGAAGTGGAGCGCAACCTTCCTGGCAAGCAACCGCCCGTGATTAGGCAAGGCTTAGTTTATAAACCTTTAGTTGGATGGTCAAGGGGGAACGAGAACTTTCTCCCGCGATCCCGTGAAAAATCATCGCTACCACTAATGATTCCGAAAAATTAATGTATCGCGGCACGAAATAGGATGGGAGTTATGGCAACAGAATCGTTCAAAGAACCGCTCAAAGAACTCGAAGCCCTCATCTCCGAGGGACTCGGACGGTTTTGGCGTTCAGACCCGACTCCCCCTTCCGTCAGCTACGACGCCACCGAAGGCCTGCCGGAGACACCGGCGGCGGAACAAGTTTCAGACTCTCCGCGCCATGGCATCACCACCCCTGCGCCCGCTAACGCCTTGCGCGAGGAAGTGGCCGACGAAATCGCCGAGCTATTGCGTGCCGAGCGCCGCAGCTTCTTCGACCTCGACTTTCGCCATCCACGCGGGTCCGCAGGCGACGACCACGAGGCAGAGACCGCAGCACGCCTGGCATCGCTACCGCTCGGCGCACGCCTGAAGCCACGCGGCGTTTTTGAGGACGACTGGGCAGCGCGCCCGGATGAAGACCACCCATGGCCCATCATTCTCATCCATGGGACGACGGATACGAAGGGCGTATGGCAGCTGCTCGGCTCCGAGCTGCGCGAGGATGGCTGGGCCGTGTTCGCACCGGACTATGGCGCCCGCGCCACCGGCCCCATCGCCGCCTCCGCCGATCAAGTCGGCGCGTATATCGACGCGGTCCAAGCCGTCACCGGCGCGGAGCAAGTCGTGCTCATCGGACACTCCCAAGGCGGTATCGTCGCCCGCTACTGGATGCATAACCACGATGCGGTGGACCGCGTGCGCCACATCATCTGCCTGTCGGCGCCCAACCACGGCACCACCCAAGGCGGAATCGTCAGCTCGTTGATTTCCAACCGCCGCCAAGAACACGTCATGCGCTCCATCATCGACGCTTACTTCGGCCCAGCTGGTATGGAACAAATCGTGGGCAGCGCGACGCTGAACGAGCTCAACCACAACGGTGACCTGGCCCCCGGTGTGAGCTACACATGCGTGGCCACCAAGCAAGACTCCATCGTCGTGCCGCCGGAAACCTGTTTCTTGGATCCCGGCGACACTCCCAACGGAACGGTGCGCAATGTCTATGTGCAAGACGTCGACAAACGCGCCGTCGTCTTACACATGGATATGCCCATGGACAAGCGCGTGCGCGCCATCGTGCGCACGGTGCTCAAACAGCTCTCCCCCACCCAGGACAATCCTAACGACGCCCAAAGCCACGCTCTTGCCAACGCGGGTCACACCGACTCGGATTAAACCCGTGCAGGTTCGCTAACGCAGGCGTGCCAGCAGGGAATCAAGGACGCCGGACTGCACGATGGCACCACCGATGACCGCAAACATGCCGCCCAGAGCGGTCAGCGCCAACACGATATTCCACACGTTGGAAAAAGAAGAGCCTTCTGGGTCCTTCCCAGGAATCTTTCCTTGGTCGTCTGTCCCCTTTTCCGGCTTCTTCTCTGGGTCCTTCCCAGGAATCTTTCCTTGGTCGTCTGTCTGGTCCTTGCCCTTCTCGTCGCGGCCCGGCTCGGTCTGCCCCCCCGGGGTGGTCTCGGTGCCCTCATCGGCAGGACCCTTACACTCGGACGCGGTCTTCAAGGTCACCTTCACATCATCAAGTTCCGGCTTGTATTCCTTGTTGTACAAGCCCATGAAGATCACGTCGATGCCCTCGATGTGCTGGATCTTCTTCTCGCGATCGTAGTAGGTACCCGCCTTCGGCTTGTACGTCACGTCGGTCGCATTCAGCGTGAGCGTATCGCCGTCCTTCGACCATGCGGCATTACCCTCAGCGAAGGTATCCTTGCCCGACTTCTTGTTTTCTTCCGTGCGGTCCTGCGGGGTGTATTCCGTCATGCCCTTGCCCGGCACGTAGTAGCCCTCGTAGGACGTGCCCGCCTTTGCCTGCGCTGCCTCCGTGAGGACATAAGGCGAGAGCATCTTGGTGTACAACGCGCCGTGGTGGCCCTCAAACTCCAGCGTCGAATCCTTGGTTCGAATATCGGCTTTCGTGACGGTGCCGTCTTCGCCCAGGCTCACCGAGGACGCAGAAGGATCCACCTCGAAGTGGAACTGGAAGTCTGCTCCGCCTTTGTTGCCCTCGTCCTGCGTCACCGCGCCAGACGTGGTCCACTTACCCTTCGCGATGGGGCCGGTGATGTAGCTGCGGAAAGATTGCTTGATGCCCCAATTCACAGTGCCGGAGACAACGCGGGTCTCCAGGGTCTGGCCAGCGGCACACGTGGGGGCATCAGCAGCAAACGCTGCCGGAACGGTCAGCGCCGAGGCAGTCAGCGCCAGCGCGAGAGAAGAAGAGACAATACGCATGAGTTAAGACTCCTTTAGTAGATAGACAAAAGACTGCTCGGGATCGGCGGTCTGACGCCGCGCCGGATGGACTGAAATGTGGCCGTCCGCCTCCCTCACCTGGATGGGCCAGCGATAGACCTGCGACAAAATCTCGTCGGTGTAGACCTCGCGCACCGGGCCGGCGGCGGCAACTGCCCCGTCTGCTAAGCACACGATGTGATCGCAATAGGCCGCAGCGGCACCCAAATCGTGGAGTACCACGAGCACCGCCACTCCAGCCTGCGCCGCAATCGAGCGCACCAATCCCAAAACTTGTTCTTGGTGGCGGATATCCAGCGCCGCAGTCGGCTCATCGAGGAGAATCACCGGGGTCTGCTGTGCCAGTACACGGGCCAACGCCACACGCGCACGCTCCCCGCCAGAGAGCGTGGCAATATCGCGGCCGGCCAAGTGCGTCGCATCCACCGCCGCAAGCGCTGCGTCGATGATCGCGTCGTCCTCGGCCTGCCGGGCGGTGCCCTCCCAAGGACGCCGGCCCATGGCCACTACATCTCGCACGAGAAACTGGAAGGACACAGTAACGTCCTGCAGCATCACCGCACGCGCACGGGCCAACGCCCCTGGGGAGGACACCGCCGGATCCTGCCCCACGAGGGAAACGGAACCGGTGTAATCAATATCGCCGGCGATGGCCGCCAGCAGCGTGGACTTGCCCGCACCATTCGGGCCGATGAGGCCGGTGACCTCCCCTGGGCGGGCGACAAGGGAGACATCCGAAAGCAGGTTCCGCTCGCCGATCGAAACGGAAAGATTCGCAACGTTAATCATCAGTGCATTCCTTTCTTCATCATCCGGCGCAACAGCACGAAGAAGGTGGGGCCACCCACGAGCGCGGTAAAGATACCGATGGGAAGGTCGGCGAAAGGAATAAGCGTGCGCGCAGCGACGTCGGCAAAGCCAATGAGTACGGCGCCCGCCACCGCAGAGGCTGGCAGCAAGACCCTGTTTTCTGGGCCCATGATCGTGCGCAGCAGGTGCGGCACGATAAGGCCGACGAACCCAATGAGTCCAGCGAAGGCAACTGCGCCGGCGGTAAGAATAGCCGAGGCAGCGATGGCGATAATGCGCAGTCGCTTGACGTCAACGCCAGTGTGTTCCGCGGCGCGCTCGCCCAGCGCGAGCACATCGAGCTGGCGGCCAAGACACAGCGCGATGGCCATCCCGACGAGGGCGATGGGGAGGACCACCCACACGTGTTTCCACTGGGAGCCGTTGAGCGAACCCATTTGCCAAAAGATGATCTGCTCGCGGTTCGAAGTGGGCGCCAGGTACATCATGAAGGAGATGATGGCGTTGCACACCGCGTTGATGGCAATGCCGGTCAGGATCAGATTGACCACCGCCACACGCCCTCGTGAGCGCGCCAACTGATAGATCAGCGCGGTAACCAGCAGCGCCGTAGCAAACGCCGCGAGCGGGACCGTGAAGGTACCCAGGACGGAGATATTAAAGACGATTACCACGGCCGCGCCCACACCGGCACCGGAGGTCACGCCCACGATGGAGGGCTCAGCCAGCGGGTTGGCGAACACGGCCTGCATGAGCGTGCCCGCCACGCCCAGGCACGCGCCGACCAAGAAACCGAGCAGAATGCGCGGCAGGCGGATCTGCCACACGACATTGGCCGTCAAGCCACCATCAGGGCCCGCGACCATAATCTGCACCAGGTCACCCAGCGCGACGTAGTACTGCCCCAGCGCGAGCGACAGGACGAAGGCGACACCAAGCAGCGCCGCGAGCAATACGAATACACCACGCCGCAGGCGAGAGCGTCGCGCGAAGACCTCCGTGGAGGCCGCCGGTTTAAGCATTGTCTGGGTCATAGATTGCCTGCGCGAGTTTGAGAAGAGTCTGTCCGGTCAAGGGCCCGAAGGCGAGCGATTGCCCGTCTGGGATGGTCACGATCCGCTGCTTTTGGCCCGCGGTGGTTTGTGCAATGCCAGGGCGCTCGAGGAGGCCTTCGACGCCGCCGGTCGACTCCAGGCCGCCCGTCATCATGATGATGACCTCAGGGTTAATCTTTGCCAAAGATTCGGCGTTGGCAGGTTCGGCGTACGAGAGGTGGTATTCGGTGCCGAGGTCTACGCCGCCCACACCCTCAATGAGGTCCTTGGCGCCCGTGCCTTCTCCCATGATGAAGAAGATGCCGCCGTTGCCGCGCGCGTAAAGGAACGCCATGCGCATGGGCTTCTCCGGCACGATGTCTGCGATGGCCGCCTTATCTTTTTCGATTTCTTCGACGGAGCGGTTGGCCAGCGTTTCGCCGTCGTCTGGCAGACCCACGACCGCGGCCAGGTTTTTGATGTCCTCGTCCACCGAGTCAATGGTGCGTTTCGGCTCCATGACTACGGTGGTCACTCCTGCGGCGCGAATCTGGTCGATGGCGTCGCGCGGGCCGATCGAATGATCGACGATGAACAGCGTGGGCCGGAGCTCGAGCACGGCCTCCACGTTGATGTTGTGTCCGCCCTGGGTCACGACGGGGCGATCGGCGATAGCGTTTTCCGTCGACGACACCGTGCGACCCACGATATTGTCCGTAAGCCCCAGGCCCTCGAGGGTTTTCGTATACGTACCGTAGAGATCCAATGCCACGATTCTGGACACATCCGTAACGGAGACGTCGTAGCCGTCAGCATCCGTGAGCTCCACCGGCAGAGCGGGAGTAGGCGACTCCGTCACCGCGACGACATCCTCGAAATCTGTCACATTCGACACGCCCGTAAACGAGCGCGGGTCTTTGGCCGACTGCGCGTCTGGGAGGGCTTCGCGCAGCTGCGCGTCTTGGGATTCATAGGCGCCTTGGACGCCGCACCCCGTGAGGGCGAGGACACACGCCAACGCCACCAAAAGTCGTTTCATGCGAAACGAATCCTTTCTCAAGTCTTGGGTAAAAAGGGGTGCGCTACGCCGGGTTGCGCAGGACGACGGAGCCCATGGAACCGCCGGCGATGGCGAGGCCTGCGATAAGCAGCAGGAGCCACGTGGTCGCCTCCGGCGAGGAGCCCGAGGCTGCGGCCTTCTTGATCTGGAAGTTGCCGCTGCCGTCTTCATAACCAGACGTGCTCGTGCCGTCCGCGGCCTGCAGGCCGTTTCCCGCAGAGCTTTCCGATGCCGCCCGCTTTGCCGCCGCAGCACTCTGACCGCCGGCAGTCGTCACCGCACCAGTGTTTGCCGTAGTTCCACTCACTCCGGCGCAGTCCCCGGATCCACCAAGTTGCGCGTGCAACGAGAGCGGATCAAGGGTCGTGCCCGGCTCATAGAAATTCGCGAACGCATCATTTCCCGCTGCAGTCAGCGTGACGGTGGCTTCGCCGTCGACGGCAGAGTCACTCACGTCGAGCTGGCTAAACGACATGTCTCCGAGCACCGTGCGTCCAAAGTCCTTGCGCTCGCCCTCCATGTTGGAGGAACGCACGTCAGCGATGAGTTGACCGCTCGTCCCGTTGAACCGGACTTCTAGGTTCGCGATAGTGAGATCGAGGACCCCGTTGTGGCCGGTAAAATGCATGGAGCCGCCGTAGCGGATGGAACCTGACCGCGCCGCTGTATCCACATCTCCGCCGTTGCCCGTGAACTGGAAACGCGAGTTGTCGTACCCTACGCCGTCGAGCGTCCAGGCGCCCTTGGCGATGGAGCCGGTGATATACGACTGGAAGGACTTCTTGACGCCCCACTCGGCGGTCGCAGCCTGCACGCCCGTGGCTACGCAGGTTTCTGACTGCCCTCCACTAGCCGCGGACCCGGGGTCTTGCGACCGCGCGGTTCTTGTGGTTCCAGTAGTGCCGGAAGTACCCGAAGTACTACCCGAAGCACCCGAAGGGTTCGCGGTGCCCGAAGTGCTCGCGGTGCCCGAAGTGCTGGCGCCCGACGTGCCTGAACCACTGGTGGTGCTAGTGGTCGTACCCGTGGCGGCATCCGTGCGAGAACGGAAGGATTTTAGCTGGTCTAGGAAGGACTCCGTGTTGCCCATGAAGGTGGTCAGGCCATTCATGGTGTCGTTCGTTTCCTTCAAAATCGCCATAGCTTCTGCATTGCGACCGGTAAACGTGCCCGAGATTGTCCCCAAGGACTTCGAACCGCTGCCTGAACCGCCAGAAGCCCCGCCGCAGCTGCCGTCCGTGGCCACGGTCCCTGACGAGGGGTCCATCGACTGTCCCGCCTCATAGGCGATAAAGAGTTTGTGCCCTTCGTCGGTGAGCCTGACGTCGCCGGAAAGGTCGAGCGTGCGTGCGGACGCGTCGACGGGTTGCGCTAGATCAATCCCCGCGATGACCACGTTATCTCCGGTAATCCGCGGGCCGCGTGCGGACTTATTCACCATGTCAGATTCATAAGAGACGTAATCCACCACGATCGCCGCCCGGTTGCCGGAGGCCTGAATCTTCCAGTCCGTCAGCGTCATATCCAACAGATTGTCGCCGCCGTAGTTGTGGCCAGTGAAGTGGATGACGCCGCCAAAGGGGACGGTGACAGTATCGCCGTGTACGGAGGCCTTACCCGGAGTGAAGGTAAAAGCACCGTCTGCGCCGGTTTCGGAACCGGTAAAACCAATGCCGTCCGTTTGCCACTTGCCTTTGGCGACTTGGCCTTGGATATAGCTTCGGTAGGACTGCTTAATGCCCCAATTCCAGGAGCAGGTTCCGGCAGCCGAGGCGACAGGAGCGTTGAGCGCGACCGAAGGGAGTGCGATGAGAGCACTGGCAGCAAGAGTGCCCAATATTCGACGGAGAATCACGGATATAGTCCTCATGAAGTAATGATGAGACGAACAAAAAGAATCAGAAGTTAGGCTACACATACCTATGCAGTTTTGCATAGGCTACACTAACCTAAGTTAGGTAAGCAACCCCCAACAAAGGACACTCTTATTCCGTCATGACATCGTCGACTACCAGCTCCTTCAAAAATCTGTATCCCGACGTAGACCCCACGCGTGGGTTACCTCTCAGCGTCTCCGAGCGCCTTGCGCTGTCTCTCGCGCTCGCGATTGCAGCCTATGGAGCCGTAACCGCAGACATGCTCATTGCAGGCGCCGGCATGGCCTTCACCCTCATAGCCTCGGTGCTGCAACAGCACAAGACCGCGCGTCGGATTCGCTCCGAAGCGCGCACTCGCTTCCCCAGCGAAGACTGGGCCGAACACCGCGCCACGCGGCGGTTCAACCTCGGCGTCCTGGTCCCTTTGTGGGTCGGAATCATCATCGCCTTGTGCGCGGCCGGATACTGGTTCGTGCCGCCCGAATATGCAACTCCCGCCGCCATCATCATCGCGGTTCTCGTTGCCCTGCTCGCCTGGTTCATGCCAGGCATCAGCCCCCTGTGGCGAGGCAAGCAGACCGATCCCCCGGCACCAGAGGAAGACACCGACACCGCAGTCATGTACTTCGAGAAGCTTTAGGCTTGCCGCACCCCAGCCTTACACATCAAGCAGATCCAGTAGCTCATCAAAAGCTGGCGCGACCTGCGTGCGCCACAGCGTCGTCGCCTTCGGGTCGCCGCGTCCGGGGCCGCCGTTAATCACAGAGACTTCCTTGCCCTGTTTGAGCGCGTCGAGCATGAAGCGGTATCCGCTCATCACCGCGAGCGACGACCCAACGACGATCAGCGAACTCGACCGCGCCAGCAAATCCCGCGCTGCGTCCCGCCGCTCCGCCGGAACCGGCTCGCCGAAGTAGACGACGTCCGGCTTGAGCAACTCCGATCCGCAGCGGATGCATGGAGCCATCACGAACTCGTCCACCGCCTGCTGCGAGAGCGCGACGTCGCCGTCCGGGTTAACTTCATCCGCGCGCACGACCCAGCGCTCCAGATAGCCCGGATTCGCGGCAGCCAGCCGGGCATCAAAGGCCCTACGGTCTTCTGCATACCCGCAGTTCAGGCAAACAGCATGCTCCATATCGCCGTGGAGCGGGATAAGCGTTTCAGTTCCGGCTTCTTTATGCAGGCCGTCCACGTTTTGCGTCACGATGCCGGAGAGCAGCCCGGCGCACTCCAGCTCCACGAGTGCGTAGTGGGTACGGTTCGGCCTCGCCGCATCCATGACTCGCCAGCCCACGAACGAGCGCGCCCAATAGCGGTGGCTCGCGGCGGAATCATAGCGAAATTCCTGATACGTCATCGGCGTATGCCTCGATAGCGACCCTTGAGGGCCGCGGTAGTCCGGGACGCCGGAATCCGTCGACACGCCCGCTCCCGTGAGGACCATGACCCCGCCGGCACGCAGTTGCTCAGCGACCCGCTCCGCCGCGTGCGGGGTCGGCTCAGTTGTCTCGCTCACCACCCGCTGGATAGACCGCAGCGCGGAGCGGTGGGCAAGTGCAATGCCCGGATCCTGAAAAGCCATGTCCGCCAGCTTACGCGGGCAGGTGCTCCTCGTAGAGCCAATCCGAGTCCAGCTCCCCGTGGCGCGAACACTTCGTGCTCCAACCATCCGGGCGGACCTGCGCCACCATGCGGCGGCCACAGATCTGGCAGTAGCGCGGCACATCCAATCCCGCCGCTGCCGCCGGGTGCAGGTGCGCCTCATGGAAAGGCTCACCCGTGTTCGGGTGGAAAATAGGCTCCTCGCCAGCCAGAACGGCAGCCGCTAGCTCGTCCACTAGAGGGCCTTAATCGGCAGGTCGATGCGGCCCAGCATGTCGACGTCCTTCTCGATCTGGCGGCCAAGCGTGGTCAGGTAGTTGCCGGCGATGATGGCGTTGATGCCACCGAGCAGGCCCTTCTCCGTGCCGTCGTCGCCAAGCGAAAGCTCGCGGCCGCCTGCAAAGCGCAGGGTCACAGACGGCATCGCCAAGCGGAAAGCAGCAACGGCACGCAGCGCCTCACCCAGCGGGACCAGCGGATAATCCGCGAACGGGGTGCCAGGACGAGGATCGAGGAAGTTCATTGGGACCTCGCAAGGCTCGATCTGCGCGAGCTGGTACGCGAACTCCGCGCGATCCGCCAGAGACTCGCCCATACCGATGATGCCGCCGGAGCAGACCTCCATGCCCACGGCACGCACGTTGTCGAGGGTCTCCTTGCGCTCTTCCCAGGTATGCGTAGTCACCACGTTGGGGAAGAAGGAACGGGAGGTCTCCAGGTTGTGGTTGTAGCGCTGGGCGCCCATGTCCTTGAGGCGCTGCGCCTGCTCGCGCGTGAGCGTGCCGAGCGAGCAAGAAATCTCGATGTCTACCTCATCCAGGATGGCGGGGATTGCCTCCGCGACCTGGGAAAGCAAGTTCTCATCCGGCGACTTTACGGCGGCAACGATGCAAAACTCCGTCGCACCAGTCTTGGCGGTCTTCTTGGCGGCCTCCACCAGCTCAGGGATATTGAGACGGGCAGCGCGCACTGGGGACTCGAAGAGGCCTGACTGCGAACAGAAGTGGCAGTCCTCAGGGCAGCCGCCGGTCTTGATGGAGATGATGCCCTCCACCGAAACGTCTGGGCCGCACCACTTCAGACGAGTCTGGTGGGCGATGTCTGCGATTTCCTCCAGCTGCTCATCCGGAACCTGCAGCACTTCCAGCAATTCTTCTTGGCTGAGACCAATACCCTGGCCTAGGGCTTTATCACGGGCGATATCGATAATGCTCATGGAGAGCAGCGTACTTGAACAGCGTTCAAATTTTGCTAAAAGCACCCAATTTTATCGGCTCTTCCGGTTTTAGGGTGCATTGA